>CAZDVF010000151.1:0-6649 GCA_964508725.1 uncultured bacterium
CCAGTCAGGTTTTCGATCCTCTCTTCAATCTCAAACTTGGGACGGTATTGGGCGGCGTTTCCAGTGCTGAACGCAGCTCCCTGTCGCTGGAAGAGGTTGATTTCGGGCATCCCCTGTTTGACGGTGTATTTGAGAAGGGCGCAGAAGCGATCCGATCACCCCGCTTTTTCCGAGCTGTAGAGGTGGTCGGCGCTTCGTCAGGTCAAATTATGGGCCTGTCCGGCGGCCGGCCGTTCCTCCTCGAAAAGCGGATTGATCTGGGGCATGTCCTGATTGCCACAAGCGGTGTTTCCTCAGACTGGTCTGACCTGACGACCAGTTCCCTTTTTGTTCCCCTGGTCACACGGAGCGCCACGTTATTAGCTGCGTCCTTCACATCTGACTCAGACGTCTTGACTGTGGGTGATCCTGTCATTTTTGAAGCCGGATCGGAAGCCCTCGGCGAGTGCAGGGTCGTCGTCCCATCCGGGGAGGAAGTCCGACTCCTTCCGACCATCCGCGGGAACACCACTGTCATTGGCCTGGATGCTGCGATTGAACCCGGTATCTATGAATTCTGGTGCGATCAGATTCTTTTGGGACTCAAGGCTGTGAACGTCGATCCGGCCGAGTCGGATCTTGTACCACTTTCCGACAACGAATTGAGAGCGCTT
The DNA here is from genome assembly GCA_964508725.1 of uncultured bacterium. Classification (GTDB taxonomy): domain Bacteria; phylum Zhuqueibacterota; class QNDG01; order QNDG01; family DSAB01; genus CAZDVF01. The sequence goes on from CAZDVF010000151.1 coordinate 654, forward strand.
ATGCCGCATGCCCGTGTCGAGATTGTCCCCGACATTTCTGATCTGGAGAAGCAGGTTCGCCAGTCCCGGTGGGGCCGAGAGTTGAGAAACGAAGTCCTGGTCCTGGCGTTGATCTTTCTTTTCACTGAAATGGCAGTCGCACGTGTGCAGAAGAATGATGCGGCGACGCCATCTGAGAAAGGGATCTGATTATTTACACGACACAGGAACAAACGCGAAAAGAGCGGGCCATTCTTGTGGGTGTGGTTGGAAAGGGGATGACCCGTCATGAAGAGGAAGATCATCTGGCCGAGTTGGAACAACTGGCTGATACAGCCGGTGCGGAGGTAGTCGATCGCCTGCTCCAAATGCGGAGCAGCCTTGATTCTGCGACGCTTATCGGCAAGGGGATGGTGCATCAACTGGCGCGGCGGGTGATCGATGACAACGTCGATCTGGTCATCTTTGACACGGACCTGAGTCCGGTTCAGTTGAAGAATCTCGAGCGTGAGTTCAATCGCAAGGTTGTGGATCGGAGCGGCCTGATTCTGGATATTTTTGCGCACCGGGCCAGAACGAGTGAGGCAAAGATCCAAGTCGAACTGGCTCAGTTGCAGTATCTGTTGCCCAGACTGACACGCCAGTGGACACATTTGTCACGGCAGGAGGGCGGCATCGGCATTCGGGGCCCGGGTGAAACCCAACTGGAAGTGGACCGCCGTGCGATTCGCCGTCGAATCGCCCACCTCAAATCGGAATTGGGCAAAATCGAGAATCAGAGAAATGTGCGGCGCTCACGGCGGCACGCCATTCAGAAAGCGGCATTGGTCGGTTACACCAACGCAGGAAAATCAAGTCTTCTGAACGCGCTGGCTGACACCGATGTATTTGTCGAAGACCGACTCTTTGCCACCCTTGATGCCACCATCCGGTCTGTAACTCTTGAGGAACACCGCAAGATTCTTCTCATTGATACCGTCGGATTCATCCGGAAGCTGCCGCCCCACCTGGTCGCGTCATTTCGCAGCACGCTGGAAGAGAGTGTGGACGCTGACATCCTCCTCCATGTGGTAGATGTGAGCCATCCCAGTTTCGATGAACAGATTGGACTAGTGCACGAAGTTCTTCACGATCTGGAAATTGCATCGAAACCAACCCTCATCATTTTTAATAAAGTGGATTTACTGGATGGGGGATCGCGCATTCAGTCGCTGAGAGAACAGTATCCCCATGCTGTGATGACTTCGGCTGTCCGCGGGATCGGTCTGGAGAATTTGCGTCAAGAAATTATCCGCATGCTATCTGATGAAGAGGTGGAAGACGAGGTGCGTATTCCAGTCAGCCAAACCAAGCAGATTGCGCAGGTTTACGAGATGACCCATGTGATTGATAAAAGATACGACGACGAAATGGCTGTCATCCGATTTCGAACCAATCGTGAAACACTTCACCGGATTCAAGCCAGTTTGGGAGGGTCATGAGATGACCATACGCATCCTCATTGTGGATGATGAACCGCGAATCCGCACGTCACTTGAGGGCCTGTTGCGGGATGAAGGGTACGATGTCACAGTGTGCGGCAGCGGCGAAGAGGGCTTGCGGCTCCTCGGAGAAAGACAGTTTGAGGCCATGCTGCTGGACGTGGTCTTGCCGGGCATGGATGGACTTCAGACCCTCGAAGAAGTCCACGATCGTTTTCCCAATACCAAAGTGTTTATGATGTCTGGTCGTGCGGACCTTGAAATGGCCGTCAGGGCCACGAAGCTGGGCGCGCAGAATTTTTTCGAAAAACCTTTGAATCCTGACAGCGTTCTCCTCTCACTTAAAAATGTGGCACACCAGACAGTCCTGGAACGGCGTGTCGATTCACTCAAGCAACTGGTTGATGACGAAGACGAGATGGTGGGCACGTCATCTCAAATGAGGATGCTCAAGCAGTCCATCGCCAAGGCTGCGCCCACAGATGGCCGTGTTCTCATTTTTGGTGAGAATGGTACGGGTAAGGAACTGGTGGCCCGAGCCATCCACCGCCAGAGCCATCGGAGAGATTTCCCCTTTATCAGTCTCAACTGCGCGGCTCTTCCCCGCGATTTGGTGGAAAGTGAGCTGTTTGGATACGAGAAAGGAGCTTTTACCGGTGCGGTCCGACGTAAACCCGGTCGAATCCAATTGGCCGATGGGGGGACCCTGTTCCTTGATGAGATCGGCGACATGGATCTGAACACCCAGGCCAAGCTCTTGCGGGTGCTTGAGGAGCATCAAGCGGTTCGCCTGGGTGGCACGTCACCATATACTTTTGACGTGCGGATTATTTCAGCTACAAACAAGAATCTGAACGCAGCTATTCAAAACGGCACATTTCGAGAGGACCTGTTCTACCGGTTGAATGTCATCCCGATGAACGTGCCGCCCCTGCAAGAGCGTCCATCGGATATCCCGATGCTGGCTGAGCATTTTTTGCGGTTTTTTTGCAGCCGAACCGGCAGAGGCGTGAAACATTGGGGGGCGGGCGCTGTTGAGCGGTTGTCTGAGTTCCAATGGCCTGGCAATGTGCGAGAGCTCAAGAATTGTGTTGAACGTCTGGTCATCATGAGTGAAGGGGCTGAGATCAGCGCCAATGATGTGGTATCCGTGCTACCGCATGATCCCGCCGGTCAAGACAAATCAGTCCGCCATTATGTAAACGAAGAAGGTCTCACCTTCCGCCAAATAATGGAGCGCTTTGAAAAGAAAGTGCTTGAAGAAGGATTCCGGAATGCTGATGGAAATGTCTCTGAGATGGCGCGGCGTTTGAAGATCGATCGGGCAAATTTGTCCCGCAAATTGAAGACCTACGGAATTCAGAAAGGTGTGGCAGAATAACACGGATTGTGTGAATCTGACTGTGGTGAAAAACCACATCCTTGATCAATCGAATTTGATATCCTGTAACTTTACATCTATAAGTCCATAAAAAACATAGAAACCAAACCTCCATTTTTCTTCTGTCAATCTGGCACGGCGATTGCCTTCTTCCAACCGTAAGCCGTTTGAGTTCTTGACTTGTTCATGCATTTTTCCAAAGGGAGGTTGTCATGCAGCGTGTGATGGCCAAGCAGATCTTGGGTCTGGTATTTTTAGCGTTTATTCTTGTACTTGTTCTGGGAGTCATTTTTGTGTCGCATGCCAATGCGCAGGGATTTCTACTCTCTTCCCGATTTGATGATGATTGGGACTGGGATTGGGACGATGACCGGTGGGACAATCGCAGGGATTTTGTTGTTCGATACAACCGTGTGGAGGGGCTTTTTCTTGGCGCCCACTTGAACAGGGACTACTATCGGCACCGTCGGCCGACACGCGCTTTCCTTTATGGATCGGCAGGATATGCCTTTAAAGCTAAAGAGATGGAATACCAGATCGGGCTTGAGAAGGGCTTCATGGACCGATTTCGTCTTGCGTTTGGCGCTGAATACCACCGTTTCATTGACACGCAGGACAGGTGGATTATCTCCGACAGTGAGAATTCACTGGCGGCTGTTCTGATTAGAGAAGATTTTCACGATTTCTATCTTCGCGATGGCGCCAGCGGCTATCTTGTTCAGAACTTTGGACGTAATTCATCCATCACAGTTGGATACCACGTTGACAGTTATGATTCTCTGGCCAAGAATACAAACTGGTCATTGTTTGGAGGTAGCAAAAATTTCCGTGATAATCCGGCGATGGATTCCGGAAATATGCGCAGTATTATCAGTGGTCTGGTTTTCGATACACGAAATAGTATGAGACGGACGACACGCGGCTGGTTCGTTCAGGCGGAGTACGAGCATGCCGGCGGCGGACTGGGCGGTGATTTTGAATTTGATCGGCTGGTTTTCGATTTGCGGCGATATCAGTCTCTGGGCCTGGGCGAAGGCCTCGATTTTCGGTTGCGTGTTGGAACCTCCAAGGGTATTCTTCCCTGGCAGCGGAGTTATCATCTGGGTGGAATCAGCACTCTGCGTGGATTCCCCTATAAGGCCTACCCCAACGGTCGGATGAATCCGGGCGGGAATCGGATGTTACTTGCGCAGGTGGAGTACCGAATGGGCACACAGGATCTGCCCGACGAGCTGGATCTGGGACTCCTTGAGCTGTTTAACCTGATTATCTTTGCTGATGCGGGTTGGGTAGCCGATGTGGGAGGTGAAGCTGATCTATTTGATGGATTTGACGGTTTGACGTGGAATGACCTTAAAAGTGATATCGGCATTGCCCTGGCGAATAGCAGCGGCACGGTGCGTGTCCAGATCGCCAGAAGAACTGATACCGGGCATAAACCGTTTACGTTCTCTTTTCGCGTTCAGCGTCCGTTCTGAGATGACGCTTTGTTCCCATACGAAGATGCAGCCGGTCGTAACCTTTCATCTGCCGGCTGCGTAAATACTTTAAGGGGATCAATTGTTTTGCTTTCTCACAGCGGGATGTGTTCCCATATTCAACCAATGATGATTTCCCAGCTTGAGTGATCTTCAAACCACTGGCTCTGCCAGTGGTTTGAAGATCCTAAACTGGTCAGCACTGACGTGCCTACTTTGAATCCACCGCTACGCGGTGAATTCAAAGCCACCCGCTTTACGGGTGGTCGTTTACTCTTCATCAGATACAAGGAGGAATCCAATGAAACAGTGGACTGTAATGATCCTCGTGGCGATTTTTATCTTGCCCTTGACAGGTCTTTACGGGCAGCGTGCGCGTTACGAAACAGTGGATGAGACGTTTAAAGCGCGTAGTGACGATCCCCTCGAAGTCATTCTCGATATTGACGCCGGTGAAGTGATCGTTGAAAAATCATTTGATCGCAACGAGGGCCGGATTCAAATTCGGTATTCACAGCGCAAGTTCAAGCAAGAGATTGATTTTGATCGAAACAGAAATCGGCTCAAGGTCCGCTTTGATTTAAAAGGGCTTCGCAATGTCAACACTGATCATGACAAGGCCGAGGTTCTGGTGCAGCTTCCCGATGGAGTGGATATCCTGCTTGACGCTCGAGTCAAGGCGGGAGAGATTACCATGGAATTGGGCGGTTTGCGCATCAAGGAATTTTCATATACCAACTGGGCTGGTGAAGGTGAAGTCAGTTTCAATGAACCCAATCCAATCATTATGGAGAAAATGGACATCAACGCCAAAGTGGGTGAGAGTGATTTTATTCGATTGGGAAATGCCCGTTTTGTTCGGGCCAGCATCAATGGTGGAATCGGAGAGATCTCCGTTGATTTTTCGGGTGATATTCTGGATGAGTGCTGGGCAAAGGTCGATCTGGACATTGGAGAGGCTACAGTGATCTTGCCGCATGATGTTGGAGTCAAGATGCAAATCGGCGGAGGATTCAGCTTCCTTTCCTCTAAAAATGTGGACAGCGATTTAACCAAAGACGGACGCTATTATTACTCTGACGATTATGAAGGACAAAGTCAGAAATTTAATGTTCGCATCACACCGGGATTGGGCGAATTGAATGTCGACAGGCGTTAATTTGTCCCCTCGTCAATGAATGGAGGAACGCAATCATGCGAAAAGGAATTTGCACTCTTGTATCTTTTCCTCTCCTGTTTTTACTGTTTTACACTTCCGGATTGGCAGAAGAGGTCAAGGAGGTCGTCGAGAAAACTTTCCAGTTCAGTCGTGAGGGCACGATCTCATTGACAGCAGACGAAGGCAGTATTGCAATTCGCACGTGGGACAAAGACGAAGTCCATCTGAAAATGACGAAGCGCGCCTGGGGCAGAACCGAAAAAGAAGCGCAGCGATTTTTAGATCTGATTGAAATCCAGATCCAGGAAGGATTTGATCGTCTCGTGATTCGTGAGATTGACCGGCGGCGCGACAATAATGTCGATTTTTTTGATCTGTTCGATGGTGATTTTTGGCGCGAGAAAGGGTGGCGCAGCGGGATGGTTGATTATGAGCTTTCTGTCCCTCGCGGAGCCAAGCTCAAGCTGCAATGCGATGAGGGTGATGTGGATGTGTCGGGAGCGGAAGGGAATATCACT
>CAZDVF010000152.1:0-6605 GCA_964508725.1 uncultured bacterium
ATCAACTACTATACGGTCCATTCGCCGTGGGGAGCTGGCAAGGAATCGATTGAGATTGAATGATTGTGAAAAACAATCCAATCAGGTTTTTTCTCTACTTTTAATTTCATTTGTTGCAAAGTTGCTTGTGTGTCATTTTTAATACATAGTTTAAGCGTATTATTTTTTACTCCTTTTGGGACTTGATGAACCTGCGCCAATATTAGAGATGACATCCCAAAGGGAATGAACAATAGAATGCATAGTTTCTTACACATGTTACCCTCGATTCTGATATCATGAAATAGAATTTATCAATAAAAAAAGGCATCTCCTCATTATCAAGCTGAAGTGGGAGATCCCTCAGATGTATGATCTATGATGTAAGCGCAAGGAGGGTTAAAAGTTTGATTGTTAGAATATAATGCGAAGAGAAGAAAAAAGCAAGAATAAAATTCCTGAACATTATCGAAAACTTTACCGAGCGGAATTCATTTTATTATCGTTGATGGATTCCAATGTGATGCATGACAAAACATCAAGCGCCCGGAACAGGATGCTCCGGGCGCTTTGTTTTCCGTAAGTATGGATTATGCTTTGGCGGGCTTGTAGATCAATGCTGTAACTATTCCGCAAATTATCAGTTGAATGACGCCGAAGACGAACCACTGCAGGGCCAGGCTGAACGGGAAGGGCGATGTGGCATACGAGCCGAAACCCATACCGATGGACACGTAAAGACCGATCCAGAATCCGTAGCGAAGGCCTTCCATCCATCCCCTGTTCTCGATGCCTTTGGTGAAGATATAAACGAAAACAAAGGATTTGACCAAATCGGACAGCCACAAGATCCACATCTTGCTGTTCATGTCCTCCATAGTCCGCCAGAGAGATGCTGTAGCCTGATATGCTCCCGCCAGGATGAGGCTGTGGATGAGGTAGTTGACGATTTCGTAGACCACAAAAACCACGATGCTCGCCAGGATGAATTTCTTCACATTCATAAGATCCTCCCTCTGATAATGATGAAAAGAAAATCACCAGCCCTTGGGCTAAGTCTTTGTGAAAATGGTCGTTGGTTGAATCGAAAGATAAAGGCAGGTGAAACCAAAAGAACATAATAATCACAATTGAAGAAATCAAGGGATTTCTTCGTCATGATACTGTTGGACTTACTTTCTATTCGCTATTTAAAATATCTTCTTCGAGATAGGTGAGGAGTACTGAACGGAATGTCAATCTCGAGCATCGTTAAGCATGTCTTGAACATCACTTGTGAGACTGCTTAGTCCCGAAACGCGCAGGGATATATTATTTCCCGATACGAAACAGGATCAAGTCACCATCCTCCACGATGTAATCCCGCCCGTGGATGGCTGCAAGGCCCAGATTGTGCAGCGTTTTGACTGATCCATGTGCCATCAAATCAGCGATTTTGATCACTTCGGCCTTGATGAAATTTTCCTCGAAATCAGAATGGATTTTTCCCGCAGCCTTATCGGCGTGCGTGCCGCCGGGAATGGCCCAGGCGCGGGCCTCGTTGGTGTTGGCCGTGAAAAACGTGATCAGGTCGAGGATGCGGAATCCAGCCTTGACGATTTTTTGCAGTCCGGTCTCATTAAGGCCCATTGCCTGAAGAAATTCCAACTGGTCAGTTTGGTCCAACTCAGATATTTCGGCCTGTACCTTGCCACAAAACGGGATGCAGAGCGCGCCGCAAGATGTGGTATGGTCCGACAACGCAGAGACCAGGGAACTGTCGTGTAGATGCGTTTCGTCCACATTGGCGATGAAAATCACCGGTTTGGCCGTGAGCAGGTTCATTTCTCGAACCAGGGCAGATTGGACCGGATCGTATTTCATCCGGCGGATTGTATTGCCTTTGATCAGGTGGTTAAAAAGTTCCTCAAGGGCGATGCATTCCTGTCTTGGTCGTGCCGAGCCGCTTCTCGCAGCAGCGCGCGCCTTGGCGAGCCGCTGCTCCACGATCTCCAAATCTTTAAGGATGAGTTCCTGCGTGACGATCTGTGCGTCTCGGACGGGATCCAGCCCCTCGTATGGATGCGACACATTGGCGTCCTCAAAACAGCGGACGATGTGAGCCACGGCGTCCACACCGCCGATGTGCGAGAGGAACTGGTTGCCCAGTCCTTCTCCCTGGCTGGCGCCCTTGACCAGGCCGGCGATGTCCACAAATTCAAGAACCGTATGCGTCTTTTTTACCGATCCCACAATCCGCTGGATGTGATCAAGACGGTCATCCTCCAGAGCGACAGTTCCGACGTGCGGTTTGATGGTGCAAAAGGGGTAGGCGGATGCCTCTACGCCGAGGTTGGTCATGGCGTTGAAGATGGTTGATTTGCCCGCGTTGGGCAGACCCACAAGACCGCACGAGAAACCCATGTCCATCTCCTGTTCTGATGATTACCCCGTTCCCCCATGGACGTTTCAAGATACAGGGTTTTGGCTGATTTGTCAAGCAGAAAACCATGAGTGGGGAGTCGGGAATTGATAGTGTGCATTTTTCATCCAAATGTTAATTATACAAAAGACCTTGACTTTTTTGTGGAAAAAGGAGATAATGGAGTAGAGATGGAATATTTAGGGATTGAAGATGATTGTTAGTGTCACCGGCGGCGTTGGATCGGGCAAGACGACATTTGTCCATTTTTTAGGGCAGAGGGGTGCCGAGACTGTGGATGTGGATGTGTTGGCCAGAGACTTGATTGATGGATCTGAGACAATTCAGACCGCACTGAGAAATCAGTTTGGCGATAAAATATTCAATTCGGACGGCGCACTTGACAGAACGGCGCTTGGACGCATTGTGTTCAGTGATCGTGACCAGCTGGATGCATTAAATCAACTTGTATGGCCGCCACTTTTAGCCGAGATGCAATCACAAATTTTACATTATCGCGAGTCGATGCCTCATCGTCTGGTTGTTTTTGACATGGCGGTGCTATTTGAATCTGGAGCAGCGTTTTTATTCGATGTGGTTGTTGTGGTCATTGCACCAAAGAATGTGCGCGTGCAGCGGCTTCTTAAATCGCGCGGGTGGAATCGAGAAAAAATACAAAACAGGATGCGATCGCAGATGTCTGATGAAGAGAAAATAAAGTTTGCCGATTATGTAATCGACAATGAGAGCGACATTCATACACTGGAAGCTAAAGCTCGGTACTTTTTTACAGAACTCATCGATCATTCATAACAGAACAGGTAAATTACTTGCATTTGTTGTGAGAATTCCTTACCCTATAAAGTGCATGATGATGAGGCCGCTCCTGAAATATATTTTACATGACACACGAATGACCAAGACATTATCCGATCTCCTTAATTCTGTATACAATTGGCAGATCACGGCATCCGATCATTCATTCATCTGTTTGCCAGGGTATAAGGAATCGGGCAATATAATCATTCCGGGAGAAGTCATATTGACTTCTCCTTTTTAATATACCCGATATTTCGTAGTGACTGTTTTGATAGCTAAAGCCTGAGGTAACGATAATGTTCAGTGTGATCATGGCAGGCGGTTCCGGTACGCGATTTTGGCCTCATAGCAGAGAGGATAAATCAAAACAGTTTTTATCGATACTTGATAAACGGTCATTGATCCAAAATACTGTTCAACGATTTCAAAAATTTGTTCCCAAAGAGGCGATCTACATTGTTACCAAAGCAACACAGGAAGAAGAGCTGAAGAGACAGGCGCTCGAAGTCCCTGACGGTAACATCATTTATGAACCGGTTGGCAGAAACACGGCGCCCTGTATTGGGCTGGCTGCAGTGACTATTCAAAAACGGCATGGCGATGGCGTCTTGATTGTTTCACCAGCAGATCATTTGATTCAGAAAGAGACGGTGTTCCGTCGAACGATTTTGGCGGCGGTCAATCTGGCTGAAAAAGAAAATGGACTGGTAACCATCGGCATTACTCCAGACAAACCTTCTACAGGTTACGGTTATATCCAGATTGATGCCAAAGTGTCAACTGATGCGCACATGTCGGCCTACAAAATTAAAACATTTGCCGAAAAACCCAATCTGGCAACAGCTGAACGTTTTCTTAAAAGCGGTGATTTTTTATGGAACAGCGGGATTTTCGTGTTCCGTACGTCAGCCTTTCTTCAAAACGTTCAAACTCTCTTGCCAGACCTGTATGACGGACTGATGGAGATCAAGAAAGCCATCGATTCCCCCAATGAGAAAACCGTGCTTGACCGCGTCTACCATCAAATTCGTGGTATCTCAATGGATTACGGCATCATGGAGAAGGCGACAAATGTTTTTGTTGTCCGTGGCACGTTCTTGTGGAATGATTTGGGAGGGTGGGAACAGGTTTACAAATTAAGTTCCAAAGACAAAAATGGCAACGCAATTTCGGGAGATGTGGTAACCATAGACACGAAGAATGCGTATATTTCATCTTCTAGAGGTGTGATTGCCGTACTGGGATTAGAAGATATCATCGTGGTTGAAAAAGGGGGAGCGATACTGATTTGTAAGCGAGATCATGCTGAAGATGTCAAACAGGTGGTGGAACGGTTAAAACGCAAGAAATTGAATAAATACCTTTGAAGGAAGAATTGCTTCAACCGAGATATCAAGTTGGATTGCTTCACACGATTTGTAGATTTGACTTTTAACATCTGCGACTCCGGTGGTGAATCTTGACAACAACAGAGTTGACGCTTCGGAGGGAATATGGATTCATCGAAACTTGCAACATTTTTTCACTCTTCATTATTTATTCCACATATAGAAGCGAGGAATAAGGCGCAACTTTTGGAAGAAATGGTCCAGCTCTTGGCCGATACCGGCGTTGTAAAGAACAAGCGGATCGTTCTGGAAACCTTGACAAAGAGAGAAACCCTTGGGAGTACGGGTATCGGTAAGGGCGTCGCTGTGCCCCATTGCCGAACACTGGCTGTCAAGAAGGTCAGCATTGTATTTGGAATTTCTGGCGACGGTATTCCATTCAATGCGATAGACGGGAAAAAAGCATACCTTTTCTTCCTCATCGTTGCACCTCCGCAAGAAGAGGTGAACGTTTATTTGCCCATTCTTGGCATGATTGTGGAGATGGTCCGTAATGCGAAAATCCGAAGATCTTTGAAAAAGGCGAAGGATTTTGAGACATTAATCGATATCGTCAGAGGAGATTGAAACAATGGCGAAAAGTCAGTTGGAGCTGTTGGTTTTGTATCAGGATATTGACATAATGTCTGACGAGGCGCTTATAGAGGAGGAGGGGGTTGGTTTTAAGGTCGAAGGTGAAGGGAAACAGAAGATCATCAAGGCCAAGGAAGAGCTGGCAAAGAATATCCATCCAAGATTGATCGGAACCTACAATCGTCTGAAGACACGCTACAAGCGTGCTGTGGCGCCGGTTCAGGATGGAACATGTCTGGCTTGTTTCGCGAAACTTCCCACATCATACGCATTGCGGGGACGTGATGACCAGAATATCATCACGTGTGAGCAATGCGGCCGTATCCTCTACTGGATTGAGTAAACACAAAGTTATCCAATTCTATTTATTTTCTTACAGACCCGGGATTTGAAATCTCGGGCTTTTTCATTTTAGGAGGTCTTGATCCTGAAGCATACGGATATGATGCAGGATTGTTCTTGCGAAGTAGACTCAAGGGTGAGTTTGTGATAAAGAAATACGCGGGTGCTGATGTTAAATGTCCATTTGGTACATGCGATATGTTTTATAAATCCGTCCACCCAACATACGTGCTGCCCGGTTCATCATGGTGTTGTCATCAAGAATCCATGACATTTCACCGCGCCAGTACCCTTTGACTCCGGCGTTCCGCCACGTATCGAGGTAGAGAATGGAGTCGATTCCCTTATGCTGGTGTTCGTGGATGACGCCCAGGATGATGATGCGGACCATGTCGATGCGTTTTGAATACCACAGCAGTTTGAGAAGACCAAAAGGAAAAAGGCGCCCATTCGTATGGATCAGAGCCTGGTTGACATCAGGAAGAGACAGTGAGAATCCGATTGGTTTTCCATCTTTTTCGACCATCAGTGCAATTTCAGGCACGACGACCTGCTTAAGGTTTTTTGCAAGGTGGTCGAATTCGGCTTCAGTCATGGGGACAAATCCCCAATTATTAATCCATGCCTGGTTGTAGACCGCCCAGACCTTTTTTGCTTCTTCGTCGAATCGTTTCATGTCGATGGGACGAATTGTGAGGTTTTCTGTTTGACGCACTTTCTCCGCGACCCTGACCAGTTTAGCCGGTGGTGGCTTTCTGCCGTCAATGTAGTAGGCGTAGAGATCTTTGGCCTTTTCCAAGCCGTAAGCCTCGATAAGTTTCGGATAGTAGGGGGGGTTGTAGGTCATCATGATTACCGGCGGACTGTCGAAGGCGTCAATGAGTATTCCGCAATCCTCGTTTTGTGTCGGATTAACAGGCCCGCGGAGGGCTGACATGCCCTGGCTTTTTACCCAGTCTTTGGCAGCGTTGAGCAGGCTTTCGGCAACTGGATAGGAGTCCACTGTTTCAAAAAAACCGAAGAATCCAATCTGCTCTTTATGCGTTTCGATGTGCTTGTGATCGATGATCGCTGCAATGCGCCCGACAATTTGGCCATTCATC
>CAZDVF010000153.1:0-6560 GCA_964508725.1 uncultured bacterium
TGACACCCTTCCGTATCCGTGAAGGGTACGCAGGTGACATCGAAGAGGAGTTTGAAGAGAGACTCCGACAATATGGAAAAAGAAAAGCAACAAGGTGGATCTGGTTTCATGCGCTGGCGGCTATCCCGAAAGCAGTTAGATCCTATTTATTTTGGGGAGGAAGCATGTTTAAAAATATATTTAAAGTTGCTATCAGAAATATGGCAAAATTCAAGTATTTCTCATTGATAAGTATCACCGGTTTAACCATCGGAATGACTGTTTGCTTGTTAATGTTGATGTTTGTGGTCAATGAATTAAGTTATGAGAATTTCCATGAGAAACGCGAGCATATTTATCGCATATCATTAGAATGGGGATCAGGAGAAAGCAAGATGAGATTTGCTGGCTCCATGCCGGCGATAGCCCCTGCTTTTGAAGCTCAAATACCCGAGGTGATGAAAGCAACGCGTATTCGCAAGGATTATGATGCTGTAATTGTTGATCGCGAGAACAGACCTGTTGAGGAAAAGAATCTTTTTTTTGCGGATCCAACTGTTTTTGAAATATTTTCCTTTACGCTAAAAGAAGGGAACAAATCATCTATATTGGCAGAACCTTTCACCGCAGTCATTTCAGAATCCGTTGCTAAGAAGTATTTTAAAAATGAAAGCGCTCTCGGACAAACGTTAGATTATCGGGGTCATCCCTTAAAGGTTACCGCCATAATAGAAGATATACCGTCCAATACCCATCTGAATTGTGAGATATTGGTGTCTTACTCAACTCTTGAATCTCTTGGCGAATTACCTGATTTGCCCTGGAATAATTGGGGAGATGATTTTACCTATGTGTTGATTCAAGAAGCTGTCGATCTGGCAGCGGTCGCTCAAAAAATGGATGCCATTTTATTAAAGAATACCAGTGAATGGTTTGCCTCGCAAATGAAGTTTATCATGCAACCACTAAGGCAAATACACTGGGATCTTAAAGCCAGAGGCGATATTGGTCCCAAGGGCAACATGAATTTTGTCTATCTGTTTTTGTCGGCTGCACTGCTCATCCTTGTTATCGCCTGTTTTAATTTTATGAATTTATCTGCATCCCGAAATTTAACGCGCATGAAAGAGGTTGGTATTAGAAAAGTAATCGGCGCCAAGCAGAGTCAACTCATCAGACAATTCCTGACCGAATCTTTCTTATTCATTATCGTATCCATCCTTTTAAGTATCACGATGTTCGAGTTGGTGCATCCTATTTTATATAACTATCTTGATACCGAAATTGTGTTCGAGACTGTCCACTTTCAATATTTTTACATCATTGTTGTGAGTATGATAGTCGTAGTTGGCCTTCTGGTCGGTGGTTATCCTGCTCTTTACTTGTCTAGATTAAATCCTGTGGAAATTATCAAGCCAAATCTTCAGGTCGGTTCAAGTAAATTATCCTTCCGCAAAATCTTAATTGTGATGCAATTTGCCATCTCGATTATTTTAATTCTGGGATCAATCATGATTTTTCAGCAGCTTGATTTTATGAGAAATTCCGATTTAGGTTTTGAGAAAAAAAATGTCCTCTTAATTCATGCGCCATATAACAATAAAGATGTTACACAAAAATACCCGGTGCTAAGAGATGAGCTGCTAAAACATGCTTCTATTGTCAGCGTATCAAGCGCCTATACGGTTCCTGGAATTAACAGCCGGATGAATATAAGTGTCCTTAAGGAAGGCAGTTCTGCAGAAAATTCAGTTAATCTGCAAGCACTGCCGGCAGATTATGGATTTGTTTCCTCTATGAATTTGACCATTTTGGAGGGAAGAAATTTTTCACAGGATTTTGCTTTAGATAAAAATGAGAGTTTGATTCTAAACCAAAGCGCAGTAAATGCACTTGGGCTGGAACATGCGGTTGGTGCAAAATTAAAAATACCAGGAGATAAGAAATTCCGGGAAGTCATCGGTGTCGTTGCAGATTTTCATATTCAATCGCTGCATCATAAAATAAATCCAATGTTGATATATATCAATCAGAAAATGGCAGTGACTTTGGCTGTGAGAATTTTGCCCGGCCACACTGCTGATGTCCTGAAATACGTAAAGGCTACCTGGAATGATGTGTTACCTGGACTTGAATTTAATTACCAGTTTATGGAAGATGCTTATAATCAACTCTATGTTGCCGAAGAAAAGACTGGAAAATTGTTAACCATTTTTACGATGTTAGCTGTTTTTATTTCCTGTCTTGGTCTGTTGGGATTGGCTTCACTCGTCGCCAGTCAAAAGATCAAAGAAATCGGTGTTCGTCAAGTTTTAGGCGCCACTCCGACAAGTATCGTTTTATTATTTTCTAAAGAATTCACAATATGGGTGGTCGCTGCGAATATGTTCGCCTGGCCTTTAGCCTGGCTGGCAGTAAACAAATGGTTACAAGGTTTTGCCTATCGTGTTGACATCACTATATGGCCGTTTTTCTTGTCTGGGCTATCAGCATTGGTCATCGCTTTATTGACTGTAAGCTGGCAGGCTGTGAAAGCAGTCCGAGTTAATCCGGTGGAATCGTTGCGGCATGAATGAGATAAACTCTTCGAGAATCTCCCAATTTCCCCTTTGGCTTCTCAAGAAGCTGACACCCTTCCGCATTCCCGAAGGTTATGCCGGGGATATTCAAGAGGAGTTTGAGGAGAAAGTCCGACTATATGGAAAGAGAAAAGCGATGCGGTGGATCTGGTATCATGCGCTGGTTGCCATCCCTGTCGCGGTCCGATGATCGATGAATTGGAGAGATGGAATGTGAGTTCCTTTTTTACATACACATTGCTTTTCAAGCTTTCCATCCATACGATCCTGGGAAAAAATCGGGATCGTATGTCCACCCTGCTTCAGAGCAAACTGGATTTATAGCTTTCAGGTCTACAGAAAGGCCATCCGCCCCGCAGAAAATCGAATGAAATCCTCTTGAAGGTTCAGAATTTTCTGGAGAGCGATCCAACCTGTCCTTGCTTGCCTGTCATGGTTTGCTCTTTTTCAGCTATTTGTCTTCACAAATAAAAATAATATGAAACCCATTTATTTTACTTTCGTAGACAAATGTAAAATCAGGAGGGATGATGAAAAATTTGTCTCGATCAGAAGAGATTGTTTTGCTTGCCATCTGGCAGTTGCAGGATGACGCCTACGGTGTGACTATCCGTGATCAGGTGATCAAGACCACGCTTCAAGACTGGTCTATTGGCGCCATTTATGCGCCCCTCCACCGCCTTGAAAAAAAGGATCTCGTCCGAACCATCGAGGGGGAGCCGGTGGCCGAAAGGGGAGGGCGGCGCAAGATTTTTTACCGCGTGACCCGGAAGGGCAAGAAGGCCATGGCCGAGAGCAAGAAAATCCATGAATCGATTTGGCGGAATGCGCCTGAACTGGGATTGGAGAAAGGGTGAATTGAGAATGAGATATGATCCAAACCATCCCGAAGAATTGCATCCGCCCGGACTGGCTGTGTGGATATTGGAACGGACGATTCATCCCGATATTCGGGAGCGGGTGCTGGCCGATTTGCATGAGATGTTTCAAACCATATCCAGGAACGCCGGACGCATCCGTGCGCTGGCCTGGTATTGGAAACAAACGATTCAGTCCCTGCCGAAATTGGGATTCGATTTTACGATTTGGAGGATAACGATGCACTGGCTTGAGATCAAGATGATGTGGCGGCGGATGTTCAGACAAAAGGGATTGACTGTCATCAACCTTTCCGGACTTGCCCTGGGATTCATGCTGGCTGTGCTGCTCTACGCATTTATCGAGAGCGAGCGGCGGTTCGACGCGTTTCATGTCAACGGCCCCCGATTGTTTCGTGTGAATACTGAATTTAATCATCAGGGCGAAATCCACAAACAGGCTTTTACCCAGGCGCCGCTGGGGCCGGCTCTGAAGATGGAACAGTCGTCCGTGTCGGGATTCGCCCGGTTTTTGGACTGGGACGGACTCGTGGAGGCCAATGATGCAGTGTTCAACGAAACCGTCCTGTTCACCGATCCGGATTTTTTCAGCATGTTTACATTCCCCTTGATTGCAGGAGACCCCGACCGTGTGTTTGCCGACCCAAACAGTGTGGTGCTGAGCCGTAAGGCAGCCGAGAAATATTTTGGCCAAAGTCATCCGGCAGGAGAGATTATGCGCATCAAAATCAGTGACCGGTTTTACGATTTCAAAGTCACTGGAGTCGTAGATGATGCGCCGGTGGAATCCAGTATCCAGTTTCAGATATTGATACCCTTTCAAAAATTGCGGGATGTTGTCGGCGAATCTTATTTCAGCAACTGGGGGATCTTCTCATTGGTGACCTATCTTCAGCTTGAGGAAAATGCGTCAGCCTCCTCTCTCCAATCCGTACTACCCGATTTTATAGCCCGGCATGTTCCTGAAAATAGCGCGGTTTACCGGCTTCAGTCTTTGGATCAGATTCATTGGGCCCACGATGTCTCAGCAGGGCTTTCCACACCGAGCCGCCGTTCGTTTTCAGTGATTTTAGGCAGCATCGGGATGTTGATTTTGCTGGTGGCGGCCGTTAACTTTTCCAATCTTTCCATGGCTAAAGCCAGTGTGCGGATGGGGGAGATGGGCATTCGCAAAACCCTGGGTGCGGTTCGGACCCGGTTGATGAAGCAGTTCTGGGGCGAATCTCTGTTTTACAGTGCAGCCGCCTTCACGTTGGGATTGGTCGCAGCCAGTCTGGCTCTGCCGGTTTTCTCAGGGCTGATGAATCGCCCCCTTGCGCTCGCAGGCCTTTTGACCGGTTCAAATTTACTGGTGTTAACCGGTTTGGTCGGTTTGGTCGGCATGCTCGCCGGCGCCTATCCCGCTCTGGCGCTTTCTCGCTTTCACATTGTGGATAGCCTGAAAAAACAGGTTCGGTTCGGCGGCGGCAGCCGTTTCACGCGAACGCTCATTGTGGTTCAATTCAGCATCTCCATCGGTCTGGCCATTGCCACGGGCATTGTGTTCAGGCAGGTTCAGTTCATGCAGACAAAGAGCGTTGGCACTGCGCCGGACGCCATACTGGTGCTTCACCCGTCCGAATCCATGGAGCGGGGCGATGTGGATGCGCTTCGCAATGCGCTGTCCAGCGATAGCCGGATTTTGGGAATTTCCGGCGTCAACGCCTACCCCGGCAGCATGCACAACGGAACCGTGATACGGGATGGCGATACCCAGCATCAGGTACAAGTTGCAAGGATCGACCCTGACTTTCCCGCGCTCATGAACTTAGTATTGAGCCAGGGCCGATCGTTTTCCGAAATCCGGCCTGCAGACTTGACATCCGCCATTCTGGTGAATGAGACGTTGTACAGAAATCTCGGCGCGCCCGATATTACGCAGAAATCACTGATCATGAAATGGGGCGGCATGAATCAAGTCCGCATCATTGGCGTTCTGAAAGATTTTCACACCGGTTCTCTGCATGAATCCATTGGGCCATTGGTGTATTACGCCAATCCCGAAATTGCGTCCAGATACGTGCTGATTCGCTACCAGCCGAATGAGACGACATCCATCCTGAAAGCAGTCCAAACCCGGTGGGATCGGCTTATGCCGGATGAGCCTTTCGTGTATACATTCTGGCGGGATGACGTGCGAAACCTCTACGAGGATGAACGCCGTTGGAACCTTGTCTTTCGGTATTCCTCGATTATGGCGCTGGCCATCGCTGCCGTTGGACTCCTGGGTTTGTCGGCCCTGCTTATGCTCCGGCGGACCAAGGAGATCGGGATCCGCAAAGTATTGGGCGCATCCGTGCGAGACATCGTTGCCATGTTATCCAAAGATTTTTTGGGATTGCTCGTTGCAGCCAATGTGTTGGCCTGGCCGGTGATCTTTTGGGCGATGTCCAACTGGCTAGAGCGCTTTGCCTACCGCATTCAACTTTGGTCCCAGGCGGATGTGTTTGTGATGAGCGGCCTGTTTGTGGTCGGCATCGCGCTCTGTACTGTCATGCTCATTGCCTGGCGGGCTGCGAGACAGCACCCGATTCGCGCCTTGCGGAGTGAATGACATCCATGAGAAATGGAAACAACACAGGTAACCAGACGCCGTCAAAACCTCCTATTCCGCCGCGATTGGCCCTGTGGATTCTCCGGCAAATGGTGGATCATGACATCCGCGATCGGGTGATGGGCGATCTTGAAGAAGTGTTTCGATCCATCTCACACGATTCGGGTCGCCTACGCGCCAATGGTTGGTATTGGAAACAAGTTATCCGGTCTATGCCGTTGTTTGTTTGTGATTCAGTGTTTTGGAGGTGGATCATGTTTTGGAGCTATGTGAAAATCGCTTTTCGCAATTTACACAAGTATCGTGGATATGCGCTGATCAACATCGCCGGATTGGCTGTCGGCATGGCCGCTGGCCTATTTTTCAGTCCAAATCTGGTTTGCAAATTTCGCCTATCGTACATCCATCGGCATCGAACCTTTTATGATGGCAACAGCAGCGGTTTTATTTATCGCCGTGCTGACGGTCAGCTATCAGACGATCAAAGCGGCGACCGCTAATCCAGTGAACAGTTTGCGGCATGAGTAGTCC
>CAZDVF010000154.1:0-6558 GCA_964508725.1 uncultured bacterium
TGACGCCCAAAGGTGTCCGGTAGGCGTCAAACTCTCCGATGGATCCGCCACGCATTGGAACGTAGTGACTTGCACCGATCACAACAGCCACATCGTACGACCGGCCCTGAATCTGGCTGAAGGCATCGGCCGCGACCTGTCCGCTGAACTCGTAACCGGCGTGAGGCGCCCAGAGCCCAACGACATCACCCGAGACCAATTTGGGCTCGGCCAGATCGAGTAACGAACCGATCAGATCTGTCAAGTCCTGCCGATCTGCAGGATAAAACTGGCCGGCTCGTGCAGGCTGCCGAATCCGTGTCTGTGCCGTGTCTTGTGACGCGGCCGGACCGGTTCTTAACACGACCAGAAGTCCGACGGAAAATATGCAGGTCATCCGTTTCATTATAATCCCTCCTGCATTGTGTCCCACACGCCGGCCACAGAATGGCCGCAATACCCGCATGCACCATTTTGGATGTGGTTCTCGAAAATCCGATAACCCATGCGACCAATGATCTGTTTGCCGCAGGAAGGACACGCTGTGTTCTCCCCATCGTGTCCTGGGACATTACCCAAATAAGCATAATGGAGTCCGGCATCCAGCGCCACTTTACGGAGTCTTTCCAGTGTTTTGATCGGCGTTGGCGGCA
The DNA here is from genome assembly GCA_964508725.1 of uncultured bacterium. Taxonomy (GTDB): domain Bacteria; phylum Zhuqueibacterota; class QNDG01; order QNDG01; family DSAB01; genus CAZDVF01. The sequence goes on from CAZDVF010000154.1 coordinate 633, forward strand.
GGTTCCGCAACTTGTACTTGGGATAAAATCGTGAAAAATGAATCGGGACATCATGTCCCAGTTCGTGAAGAATCCATCGGGCCATCTCCCTCACCATCGTTGGATCGTCGTTCAGCGTGGGGACGACCAGGTAGACGATCTCACACCAGATGGAATGTTCTTTCAGCGTGACAAGTGTATCGAGCACAGGAGCAAGCCGTCCGCCCACCACGTCGCGGTAGTAATCTTCGGAAAAGGATTTCAGATCAACCTTGTAGGCATCGATAACACGGCACAAATCAGTCAGAGGCTTGGGATTGATAAAGCCGTTGGAGATCACCACGCTGCGGACGCCTTCTTCCCTGCCGCAGGCAGCCACATCTTGGACAAATTCATTAAAGATCGTGGGCTCGTTGTAGGTGAACGCCACGGATCGGCTGTCCTGACTTTTCGCGTGGCGAACGATATCTTCGGGTGTGAATGAGACGGATCGCAGCTCCTCTGGGCGTCGCCGCGCCAGCTCCCAGTTCTGACAAAACTTGCAATCCACGTTGCATCCGGCTGTGGCAATTGAAAAGGCCCGTGTGCCGGGCAAGAAATGAAAGAGTGGCTTCTTCTCAATGGGATCGGTGTGATAAGAGGCGATTTCTCCGTAGACCAGGGAGTAGTACACGCCATCGCGGTTCTCTCGGACCTCGCACCGGCCCCGCTTGCCGGGCTGCACCACACACTGCCAGGGACAAAGCTCACACCGGACACGTTGATCGGACAATTTGGTGTAATACCTGGCTTCTGTCGGAGTCATGAAGGATCGCTTCGATGGAGAAGGACAGAGCAAGCCACCCCCGGCAAAAACCGATTGCTTCAGAAACGTCCTCCTTGAGACCGGTGCAATTTTAGACAAATTGATCATCGTGTTTTTTCGCCGGAACGGTTCACCAAACCATCAAATCGGAGCCTCGTACACCCTGAGCCGCTTGGACTGGTGAAATCCCAGTTTGAGAATGGGATTGTTCATCACCATGTTGTCTTCGAGCACATAGTTGGCCTCCACACGGGACGGCCGCCGGGGAGCCAGCACATCCGCCAGCCTGCGGTAGAAGAGCGTGTCGAGGGCCTTTCTCTGATATGCGGGAACCACGCCCAGGGCCCAAACGCGGTACTCGCGGATCGACTTCATCTTAAACAGTAGTCGGAATATAGCCTTAGTAAAGAGCCTCCCATTGCAATCACGGATAAGCGCGTTGACATTGGGAAAGGCAATGAGATACCCGACAGCCTCACCATCTTTCTCGGCGATGAGGATAATATCCGGATCAACGATGGCTTTCAAGGCCTTGGCGATATCGCTCGCTTCTTTATCCGTGACGGGAATGAATCCCCAGTTTTTTTCGGTGGACTGGTTGGCCACGCTCAAAATCAACCGGACATCTTCCTCCAGTCTCTTCAAATTGAGCGGACGAATCGTGACGCCCAGCTTTTCAGCGATTCGGTCGGACCAGCGCACAAACCGGTCCGGAAGCTGGTATCCTTCGCTGGCGTCCATCTCGAACACCAGAAGGTCTTTTGCTTTCAGGAGTCCACAGGAAGTGAGAAGGCTGTCATAGTATGGGAAATTATGCGGCGCCATGACCATGGGCGGCGTGTCAAATCCCTCCACCAGCATGCCCCATTCCTGGGGAGAAAAACTCCACGGTCCACGCATAGTCGCCATGCCGCGATCTTTGAGCCAATCGCGCGCGGCATTGATGAGCAGCCGGGTTCCCTCGACATCATTGATGGTCTCAAAACAACCAAAAAATCCGATCTGCTCCCGCCAGTGTTCCAGAGCCAGATGATCGACAAACGCGCTGATGCGTCCGACAGCCTTTCCATTACGTAAAAGGAGAAAGAGCAGATAGTCGCAGTGTTCGAGATAGGGATTGGTTTTGACCGAAAATTTTTTCTTCTCTTCCACACGAAGCGGCGGCACCCAATTTGATTCATCCTGGTAGAGCTTGTAAGGCATGTGGATGAATGTCTTGAGATCACGGCGCGACTGCACAGGCCTGACGGTCAGTCCCACATCTCCTCCCTTGATAATGGATTGCCGGTTATCCAGCTTGCGCAGCCTTGAGTTCGGCGTCCTTCCGGCGAAGAGCCAGCTCATTCAAAACAGCAAACAGGACGCCCGTGATGAGCATCATCCAGAAACCGCGGAGCCAGCCAAATCCGATGTGCTGGAACGTCTCGCCGAGGGGCAGACGGAAGAATCCAGTCAGCACCAAATTAAGCGCGCCGCCGATCAGAGCGCTTCTGGCCCACCAGGGCATATCCCATACAATGACAGTCAACAGGTATCCTGCCAGCGTTCGCGACAAAATGATGCCCCACACACCGACAGTGGGAATGCGGTTGGTGATGCCAGTGGCAAAAAGCCAGGTCACCACACCGAAAAAGAAACCCCATTCGACAGATGATTTCACACGTTTCCAATTCATTCGGGTCGAGTCCTTGATTTGAAATGATTAACGTTGACGGGATGTTACAACTTGGCCGACTCCTTGGAAGCTTTTTCCATAAACGGTTTCAGGAGATCAATCGGCACGGGAAACAACATGGTCGAGTTGTTCTCGGCAGCCACTTCCACGAGAGTCTGGAGAAAACGCAACTGAATGGCTGTCGGTTCCTTACCCAGAATGTGCGCCGCACCGGCCAGTTTTTCGGAGGCTTGCAGCTCGCCTTCGGCATGAATGATCTTCGCTCGCCGCTCGCGCTCAGCTTCGGCCTGCCGTGCAATGGCCCGCTTCATCTCTTCGGGCAGGTCAATATGCTTGACCTCTACAAGCGACACTTTGATGCCCCAGGGATCGGTGTGCTTGTCAAGAATCACCTGCAGATTCTCATTGATTTTCTCTCGCTCGGAAAGGAGCTCATCCAGCTCAAATTGCCCGAGAATGGACCGAAGCGTGGTCTGCGCCAACTGGGAGGTGGCGTAGAGATAATCCTGCACCTCCACGATGGCCCTGCCCGCATCCATGACCCGGAAGTAAAGCACCGCATTCACTTTCACCGAAACGTTATCCTTGGTAATCACATCCTGGGGCGGGACATCAAATGCAATGGTCCGCAGGCTGACCTTGACCATCCGGTCGATGAGCGGAATGATGATGATGAGCCCCGGCCCCCTGGCGCCGACCAGACGACCCAGTCTGAAAATGACACCCCGTTCATACTCACGCAAAATCCGGATTGCGCTTGCTAAAATTAAGACTCCGATGATCACGATTGAGAATAATCCTGGCATAGCAACCTCCTTTTATAGATGAATATTCATTGATGCGACTGTGCCCATGAAGAGATCCAACCCTTGCACATGATCGGATTGGGTGTGAGATCAAAAACACTAAAGTATTTTAAAAAATAATGCCTTGAGAAGCAAGGGATATTTTTTTCAGCATTGGGATTTTGATAACGGAAACTCCCGCTCCGCGCAAAGCCGGATCTCTCTCGAGAAAATGATCCCGGATTGATCAGATGTTTGAAAACCGATTCAAAATGTGTATATTGGGTTCATCACGAATGATCGTGGATTTGGCTCCCAGGTTCGCCAATCATTTTCAAGGACGGGTTGGGATGGGCTGATGGCTTTTTGTCAGCCGCTGACCGATCAAAACAGTTGCCAGCGACATAGGGTGGGCATTGGCCTCCGCACCATCTCTTCGGTGCGGAGGGTTGCGCATGGGTTGTGAAGGGTGGATCGAAAGGCTTTCATCAAAACACAGCCTCTCAGATGACATCAGGCCTTCAAAAAGGCCGATTCTTTTGGTTCTTTTCTTGTAAAGAAAAGAACAGTAAAAAATACTGAATGTATGAGTAATTCATCAGAATCTGACATAATGTCCCACACACAAATCTATGAATAACCGTATTGGAACTCCAAGGCGAATGCCCAATTTGATAAAATCGGACAGAAGCAATGGACGACTACCCGCACACAAAAGGGAATCCCTTCTCCGGCAAGCAAAGCCGGCGAGACTTCTTCAGGTGGAACGCTGCAATCTCGGCCATGCTGGCCGCATCCGGGGGACCAGCTAAAGGACTGGTTGCTTTGCAAGAGGAGGGCATACTCGACCGCGTCGGCAGGCTGGGTGAACGCATGGTTCGCGTAGGCTGTCCATCCCACAACTGCGGCGGCAAGTGTCTGCTGAAAGTCCACGTGAAAGACGGTGTCATCACCCGCATCGGGGGAGACGACCGGCCCGGCGACACACCGGCAGATCCGCAACTGCGTCCCTGTGTTCGGGGACGCGCCTACCGCCGCCGGCAGTACCACCCGGACAGGTTGAAATATCCCATGAAACGCATTGGTCCGCGCGGCGAGGGGAAATTCAAACGCATCAGCTGGGAAGAAACCCTCGACACAGTGGCATCCGAGATGCAGCGCGTCAAACAAACGTACGGCAACTCGGCGCTCTACGTACCCTACGGCACAGGCAGCTACAACAATCTCAACGGCAGCCACGTCGCCCGCCGTCTCATGAATGTGTTCGGCGGTTGCCTGGGGTTTTACAACAGCTACAGTTGGGCCTGCACCAACATCGCCACGCCCTATGTCTACGGCACACTCAACTGCGGCAGCCAGCGCCAGGACTGGCTCAATTCAAAATACATTCTCATGTGGGGCTGGAATCCGGCGGAGATGCGCGACGGCACCAACAGCGATTATTTCATTCGGCTGGCGCGCGAGAAAGGCGCGCGCGTCGTGTGCATCGACCCTCGCATGAGCATGAGCGCCGTGAACCTGGCCGACGAGTGGATCTCCATCCGTCCCGGCACGGACGTCGCCATGATGAGCGCCATGGCCTACATCATGATCACCGAAGATCTGGTGGATCGGGATTTCATCCTCCGATGCTGCGTGGGGTTCGACCACACGCAGATGCCGGTCGGAGCCGAGGACGCCGAGAGTTACACGGATTACATTTTTGGAAAGCGGGACGGCGTACCCAAGACACCCGAATGGGCCGAACCGATCACGACCGTGTCCAAACAAACCATTACGCGAATTGCACGGGAATACGCCACAACCAAACCAGGCATGCTCTACCAGGGCTACGGCATGCAGCGCCGGGCCTACGGAGAACAGCCTGTCCGCGGCGGCGCCGTTCTGGCCGCCATCACCGGCAACATCGGCATTTCCGGCGGATGGGCCAGCGGTCTGGCCAACCAGCCGGGCGGCGGCCCGTTCTGGACCGTGTTCCCAAGCGGGAACAATCCTGTTAAGGCGCAGATCCCCGTCTATCTGTGGACCGAGGCCGTGCTGCGGGGCAAAGAGATGACCACCGAATCGGACGGCGTCCGCGGCGTCGAGAAACTGGATAACAATATCAAGCTCATCTACGCCGTGGCCTCCAACGCCCTGATCAATCAGCACGGCAATGTCAACCGATCCGCACAGATTCTGGCGGACGAAAACCTGGTCGAGTTCATCGCTGTGCAGGATAACTTTCTGACGGCATCGGGACGCTTTGCCGACATGCTTCTGCCAGCCTGCACCCAGTTCGAAACCTGGGGTGTCGAGGACGGCTGGAAGTATGGCGAGGAGGTCATCCTCATGCCGCAGATCGTGGAGCCGCCTTTCGAAACCAAAAGCGATTACAGGATTTGTTCGGAACTGGCGGAACGGCTGGGCGTCAAGGATCAATTCACCGAGGGGCGGTCAGAACGCGACTGGGTTGCGTGGATTCTGGATCGGTATCGCGAGACGCGCTTTCCTGATGTGCCGTCGCTGAATGCTTTCGAGTCGTCGAACATCGGCGTGTGGACCAAACCGGTCACAGACCCTGAGGTTGGATTCGCTGATTTCCGGAAGGACCCGGGCAAGCATCCCCTGCCCACACCGTCTGGCAAGATCGAGATCTTCTCGAAACGGCTGTGGGAGATGAACCAGCCTCACGAGATTCCG
>CAZDVF010000155.1:0-6529 GCA_964508725.1 uncultured bacterium
TTTTTATCCTGGCCATTCCGCCCATGATCAACAACAAGGTTTTTGTACCCTGGGATTTGATCTTTGGCTCGGGCATGCAGGCTGTCGGATCGCTCATGGCTGTGTTGACGGCCGCCTGGTCTATCAAACGGTCGGAGGCGCTTCGAGAGCTGGCCAGCGGCAGCGGCCAGAGCTTCCCTGTTTGGCTTTACTGGTGGATGCGGCTGGCAATTCCCGCGGCGATTTTGTTTGTAGGATTGAACTGGCTGTTGACTTCGGTGTAGTACCAGTTTAAGTTTTTTATTGGAGTGTCAATGGAATCCCATCATAAAGTCATCATCGGAGATTCGAGGTGTATGACTGAACTTTCTGATGAAAGTGTTCATTTAATTATTACTTCACCACCCTACTGGCAGCTAAAAGATTATGGCGGCGAACAGCAAATCGGATTCAACGATACGTACGAAGAGTATATTAATCATCTGAACCTGGTCTGGAATGAGTGCCATCGCGTACTACATCAAGGGTGTCGATTGTGTGTGAATATCGGCGATCAGTTTGCGCGTTCCGTCTATTATGGCAGATACAAGGTGATTCCAATCCGTACGGAAATCATCCGATTTTGCGAGACGATCGGTTTTGATTACATGGGCGCAATTATCTGGCAAAAAGTAACTACAACCAATACGACCGGTGGCGCAACGATTATGGGTTCCTTCCCATTTCCGCGTAATGGAATTTTAAAAATTGATTATGAATTTATTTTGCTTTTTAAAAAACAAGGGAAAGCACCACAAATTGATAAAAAGGCTAAAGAAATATCAAAGATGTCGATAGAAGAGTGGAACATGTTTTTTTCAGGGCACTGGAATTTTGCCGGAGAGAAACAACAAAAGCATTTGGCCATGTTTCCAGAAGAACTTCCCAGAAGACTGATCAAAATGTTCAGTTATGTCGGTGATACTATCCTTGATCCTTTCCTTGGCAGCGGAACGACAACACTCGCTGCACGAAATCTTGATCGGGATTCAGTCGGATACGAGATCAACGAGACATATTTACCGATTATTCAGGATAAGTTGAAAATGCACGAGACGACTTTTCTTGCTTCTTACGATATTATTCACCAAAAACAAATTGATTTCAAGTCTGGATTAAACACATTGCCATACCAATTCAAAGATCCCGTGCGTATTCAAAAGAAAATCAATCCAAAGAAAATGACTTTTGGATCAAAGATCGATACAAATTCAAAAGCGAGAGAAGAGTTCTTTACAGTAAAGGAGGTCATTTCTGCTGACGAATTGGAACTAAGTAATAATGTTAAAGTGAAATTGCTGGGTGTAAAAGTCCTGCCCGATCAAAATGATAATGCCATCCACTACCTGGAAAAAATGACAAAAGGAAATAAGGTTTTTATTCGGTTTGATCAAATCAAATATAATCAATCAAATGTGCTTCTGGGATATCTCTATCTGGCAAATAAGACATTTTTAAATGCCAATTTGATTAAGAATGGTTTTGCCGATGTCGATACGTCTATCGATTTTAAATACAAATCAAGATTTCTTTCGGGAAGGAATCAGCGGCATGGCTAAAGAGTGGATTCTCAATCAAGCGATGAATCGATGGGGGCTCAATAAAAAACGATCCGTCGGCCCGGTTTCCGAGTTAATTCGATCGTGCTCTCCCAAGAAATTGGATGATTGGCGCGTATTCTATTATCAAAATGTCTATTCAGAGTCATATCTTGAAGAACTTGGGAAAAAACTCTACGTTAAGATTACCGAGGTCATCCAATGTGAAGTTGAAGATGTGACGGAAGAAGATTGTATCGATTATATAAAAAAAGTTGTCATTGATCGGACATATCAGGGTTATCATACTGAGATTCAAACAATTTATGGCCAGCTGCAAAGCACATTAAGTGTTGCGATCGAGCCTGCGCCGGATGAATGGGATCGTCGTTATAATGTTGACTTTTTCATCCAAGTATCAAGTTCGTATATTGGCCTACAAATCAAACCGGTCACGTTCAAACACACGTTTGAAGAATTCAAGTGGCGAGGTTTTCAAGAAAAGACACATCAGAAGTTTTTCGAAACTTATGGAGGTAAAGTTTTCATCATATATTCAACCAAGGTGAATAATAAAAAAGAGATCGTCAATAAGGATGTTATTGATGAGATTCAATCAGAGATTCATCGACTTAAGAATTGATGTATTATTGAAAATTTGAGGAGAATGTTATGCGCAGTGACAGATCATGGCTCTGGATTTTGTTGCTCGGTTCGGTCTGGGGCCTTATTGAAGTCGTTTTCGGTGAAATGCTCTTCGCCCGTGAAGTGCCATTCGCATCAGCCTGGCTGACAGCCGGTGTCTTGGGTGTTCTTGTTGTGGCCCGGCTTCTGATTCACCAGCCTGGGTCATCAACAGTCGTGGGCGGTGTGGCGACGTTGTACAAACTGGCCACAGTGTCACCCCACTTTTGTCACCTTTTGGCGATTTTTCTCGTTGGCGCCAGTTTTGATCTGTTTGCGTCGCTTCTCGTACGACGTCCCGAGAGACAAAAAGTCGCAATGATCGCAGTGGCTGGATTTTCGGTTTATCTGGCACGTGTGCTTTTTGGATGCGCTAGTCTGTACATCATTCAAATGGCCCACTGGATCGAGCGGGGGACTCCCTATCTTCTTCACCACATTTTCATCGGCGGCAGCATTGCAGCCGCATTGTCAGCTTTGATTACTCTGCCCAGCTTGCGGTTAGGAGAGTGGATGTCAACAAGACCTGACGCGCATCCGCGTTTGGTGACAGCGTCGATGCTGGCTGGCGCAACACTCTGCTGGGCCGTTGGTTTCATCGCAGTATAGAGGTTCAGGTGGATATTTTTTCAGAAGTCCGGAGAGCAGAGCAGCGCATTCGCGACCACATTCGTGAAACGCCGCTGGAACCTTCTCCTTATCTTGACGCTGTTTCAGAAAGCCAAGTCTTCCTTAAACTCGAATGTCATCAGATCACGGGCTCATTCAAACTCAGGGGTGCAGCCAACAAGCTTCTCTCTCTCTCCGAGGACAAGAAGCAACGGGGCATCGTTACGGCCTCGTCTGGTAATCATGCAGCTGCTTCAGCCCATTTGCTTCGAAAGTTGAAAATCGACGGTCAAATATTCCTGCCTGAAACGGCATCCCAGGCCAAGGTAGAGGCTCTGCGCCTCATGAATGCGCCACTGGTCTTTTTCGGAGACGACTGTGTCAAGGCCGAGATGGAAGCCAGACGTATTGCGTCTACTACAGGACGCGCGTTTGTCTCGCCGTACAATGATCCCGAAATTATTGCCGGGCAGGGGAGTGCGGCTGCTGAAATCGTCCGCCAGGTCGATCGCGTGGATGTCGTGATCGTCCCTGTGGGCGGCGGTGGACTGATCTCAGGCGTGGGCGGATTTCTGAAGGCTTACGATTCGGCCATCCGCGTGATTGGCTGCCAGCCCGAGAATTCGCGCGTCATGTACGAATCGCTCAAGGCGGGCAAGATACTCGACATTCCCTCCGAGCCGACCCTGTCCGACGGCACAGCCGGCGGCATTGAACCGGATTCCATCACGTTTTCCATCTGCCAGCAGGTTGTGGATGAAATTGTCCTTGTGACCGAAGAGGAGATTCGTTCCGCCATTCTCCTCATGCTGGAGCGTCACCATCTGCTCATCGAAGGCGCAGCAGCCACGTCCGTGGCCGCTTTTCTCAAAACGAAAGGGCAGTATGCTGGAATGGATGTCGCACTGGTGCTCACCGGTGCGAAGATCAGTCTTGACCAGTTGAAGTCCATTATCAGTCAGGAGGCGTTATGATCCCTGTGTATACTTTGGATGAGATCCGTCAAGCTGTCGCCAAGGTGGATACGATCCGTATTATGGAGGAAGGGTTTGAAGCCTATACCAGCGGGCGGGCTGTTGTGCCGCCGGTGGGTGAGTTGCTGTTTGAAGATCCGCCGGGGGACGTGCACATCAAATACGGCTACTTAAAGGGGGGCGCGACTTACGTGATCAAAATCGCGTCCGGGTTTTACGACAATCCCAAACGCGGACTGCCATCGTCCAGCGGCATGATGCTCCTCTTCCAGCAGGATACAGGCCAGCCTGTTTGCATCCTTATGGATGAAGGTTACTTGACCGACGTGCGGACTGCAGCGGCTGGCGCTCTGGCTGCGACCTATCTGGCACCGAAACGCGTCCACCGCATCGGCATTTTCGGTGCAGGCACCCAGGGGCGCATGCAGCTTCTCCATCTGTCGTCGATTATCGATTGCCGGGATGTTCTGGTCTGGGGATTACACGAAGCCGAACTGGAGGCTTACCGCACAGACATGAAGCAGCATGGATTCACAGTCCACACGACACAAGATGCCGAGGATGTGGCGTCCACCTGCAATCTCATTGTCACAGCCACGCCGTCGAAAGAACCGCTTCTTCATGCCGGCCAAATCAGAAAAGGCACACACATTACAGCAGTCGGTTCCGATACACAGGACAAGCAGGAGCTTGATCCGGCAATTCTTGCCCAGGCAGATATCATTGTAGCGGACAGTCTGAGCCAGTGCCGCACTCGTGGTGAAATTCATCACGCGCTGAAGCGGGGGATGATTCGAGAAAAAAATATTTATGAAATGGGGGAATTGGCCGTAGATAAACGTATAAGAAGGGTGAAAGACGATCAGACCACGGTCGCGGACCTGACGGGTGTGGCTGTGCAAGACATTCAAATTGCTGCATCTGTTTTTAACATGTTAACGGAAGAGACGGATCTCAGGAACAAATCATGAAAGATTCCATGTCCTGACTCGTTAAAGTTATAAAGGTATGGTTCTTGCAATTGGTTTTAATCGGACGAGCCATGTTGAAAAAGTCGGCTCAACGAGAAAAAATCTTGACATTCAAGAGCGAATTGTCTATATTTTTTCTTGAATAATTAAAGAGGGATGCCTATCGTCGTTCGTTAAAGGTTTGGTGGATATTCATTTCTTGCTGTCACAGAAGTGGTGCGGTGTGCATATCCGCTGTCCTGGAGCGAACGTTTTTGTTATTTTTGCCAAACCGAATACTCCGGGATCCGTAGACGCTTCTGAAGGATACCTTGATAATTCGGTTTTTTTATTCGGAGGATTTCACAATGAAAAAGAGTATTGTTGTTTTACTGGTCGCAGTCCTGGCGTTGGGAGCAGTTTCGAATCTCTTCGCTGTGAGCGAATCGGCCGTGCTCTTTCTTCTCATTTCTCCTGGTGCGCGCGCTTCCGGGATGGGAGAATCGTTTGTCGCAATCGCAGACGACGCCACCGCGATATTCTGGAATCCGGCGGGCCTGGCCTTTCTGGAGGGACGCGAACTGGTGCTCATGCACTGCAAGTGGCTGCCCGGACTGGTCAATGACATGTACTACGAATTCGGATCGTACCGGCAGCATTTCGAAAGCCTGGGCGGAACCATTGGCGCCAACGTAACCTATCTGAATATGGGCGAGCAAACCTGGATGGATGAAACAGGCAATGAGCGCGGGACTTTTTTCAGTTACGACTTTGCCATTACGTTGAGTTATGCCACGAAACTGACTGAGAATCTGGGCCTGGGTGTGAGTGCACGTTTCATTCAAAGTTTGTTGGCGCCCGACTGGGTGGATGTGGGCGCAGAAAAGGGAAGCGGCAAAGGCAATGCTTTTGCCCTTGATATCGGCGTTCTCTACAAAAATCTCTTTGTCAAGGGGCTTTCGTTTGGCGCGTCTCTTACCAATATGGGACCCAAAATCACTTATGTTGATGCGGCCCAGGCCGATCCCATTCCCACAAACCTCAAGATCGGTTTTGCCTACCGCGTGCTGGATATGGACTACAACAGGCTGACCATCTCCGTTGACACCAACAAGTTGATGGTTGTCCGAAAGCAAGATGGTACATCTGATCCGTTTTACAAGGCGATCTTTACCTCATGGACAGACCAGCCCTTCGGCGATCAGTTGAAACAGCTCATCACATCCGTTGGCGCTGAATACGTGTACAATAATATGATTTTCCTGCGCGCTGGTTATTACTACGATGAGACAGGCAAGGTGAAATTCCCCGCTTTTGGCGCCGGACTCCAATATGCTCAATATCGGTTTGATTTCGCCTACGTGGCTGCCGAGCAGGGGCACCCGTTGTCAGATACCATGCGGTTTTCTCTCTCATTGGGTTTATAGATTGGATCAGGCGTGACTTTATCGATGCAGAGGTTTCAAACTCAAATACCCCACAATATAATGTGGGGTATTTTCTTGTCTATTTCTCGTGTGAGGCGATCACTGCTTTTACTTATTTTTGCATTTTCATGCACCGCTTCAGCACTAGGTCAGACACAACGGACACCACCCATCTCGCGGCAGAATCTTGTCCACAGTACAGCTTTGAGGTGGGAAAACGGCCGTCCCGTTCCGCGTGAGGATTCTGCGTCCGATATCGCAGTTGACACGGTTGACATCCTGGCTATTCGGGTTGATTTTCAGCCGGACACGGATGAGGAGACCACGGG
>CAZDVF010000156.1:0-6487 GCA_964508725.1 uncultured bacterium
TCGTTCGATTTGAGAAGGGACTCAATACACGTCTTGACACGGCCTACAAATTCTTCAACATATTCGAAACAAGTCCCTGGGAACTCATCGAAAGCGAATTGGTCAAGGGCGTTGATTTCGATATCAAAAAACGGTTGCGCAACAGTAATGGCACCCCGGCCTGGCAGTATGTCCACCGTAAAAAGCGGATCAGGACGGCATTTGAAGAGGGGCTCCTCATCGGGGACATCAATTACAAGTTGCCTGATGGTCAGATTAATGCGGTAGTACTTGAGGTGTACACTCGAAGCAAGCAACGAAGCCACACAGGAGAAGAGATGCTATTCTGCCTGACCGGCAAGGTCGGGCTGAAAATCGGAGATAAAACGGCAATTTTACATGAAGGTGACGCCGCGTTTTTCTGGGGAAGTGAAATGCATTCCTATTTCAACGCTGATAAAGATCGCAAAGTCTCAATTGCATTAAGCGTTTGGGTCGCCAAGGAACATAACATAACCAAACTTGTTATGGAAGATTGAAAGATCAATAAAAAAGGAATCGTTGTTTTTGTTTTCATGACATTCTTAATTCCACTCGCTCATGCCTTTTTTATCGTCAGTTACCGCAGGAAAATGTACATTTCGTAATACTGTACTTCAGCTTTATCCACAGCTATTCATATGATGATTCTGTGAAATGGGGTTTTATTTCACCTGATGATGCTTGAAAAAGAACTTGATTATCGTAAAAAGTTTTATTAAAATTTAAGGCTTATGCCAGAAAGAGATAAAAATAAGAACGTGTCCGATAGGCGTCGATTGCCACCCTGGATGCGAAAACGCATTCGAGAGAGTGAATCGGTTGTCGCGTTAAAAAGAGCGTTACGGGGTAAACGGTTGCACACAGTTTGTGAGTCGGCCGGCTGCCCCAATATCACTCAGTGTTTCCAGAAGCCAACAGCGACATTCATGATTTTGGGGAATGCCTGCACGCGGAATTGCCGGTTCTGTGGTGTGCCAAAGGGCAAACCACAGCCACTTGATCCGGATGAACCGCGTCATCTTGCTGAAGCCGCCAAGACGCTTGAGCTCAAGCATGTCGTTATCACATCTGTTACGCGGGATGACCTGGAAGATGGCGGAGCAGATCAGTTCGCCAAGTCCGTCCATGCACTGCATCATATCCTCCCCAATGCGTCGACTGAGACATTGATTCCCGACTTTCAGGGATCGGATGCGAGCTTGAAAACGGTCCTCGACAGTGGTGTTGATATCCTCAATCACAATGTTGAAACTGTGCCGAGGCTCTATGGCACGATCCGGCCAGAAGCCGATTTTAACCGTTCAGTCAATGTCTTGAAAAGAGCGAAAGATCTGAGGTCAGATGTCATGACCAAATCAGGATTAATGGTCGGTCTGGGCGAAACGTTTGATGAAGTCATGGACGTGCTTCGCGCTCTGGCTGATGTGGCGTGCGATGCAGTGACAATCGGGCAGTATCTTCCACCCAGTCATTGCCATGTACCGGTTAAGGAATACGTCCATCCCGATATTTTCAATAAATTCAGAGAAGAAGGAGAGAAATTGGGATTCAAATGGGTACACGCTGGTCCATATGTTCGCAGTTCATTCAATGCTGAAGAACTGATGTATAAAGTGAAGGGGATAGAGCGTGAATAATCTGTACCAAATTCTTGAGAACACGGTTCAGGCTCATTCCGACCAAACTGCACTCACTTTTGAACACACACGCATATCCTACGCACTTCTCAAAGAATCGGTTGATCGCCTTGCATGCGGACTCAAGAAACTGGGATTGGGGCCAAATGATCGCGTCGCTTTGTTACTTCCCAATGTCCCTCATTTTGTCATCAGCTATTTTGCTCTGCTTAAAATTGGCGTCTCTGTTGTTCCACTTTCATTTTTACTCAAACATGATGGTCTTTCGCGTCAGCTCATGGACGCCCAGGTCAGAGGAATTATCTTTTGGGAAGGATTTCGATCGACTGTTCGCCAGGCGGTCTCATCTCTTTCCGGTATCGACTTCCATCTTGTGCTAACCGATAAAGCAGAAACAGGGGAGATAAGACTGCAACATCTGATGGAAGTTAACGATCCGCTTCGTGAGACAGCTCTGACTGCTCCTGATGACACGGCGCTTATCATTTACACTGCGGGAACCACGGGCTGTGTTAAAGGAACAGAACTCACCCATTTGAATATTTTGTCTAACACCAAAGCGTGTTGTCAGTATCTGAAGCTGACACCAGATGATTGCGCTATTGGCGTGATTCCGATGTATCATCCACTGGGTCAGACACTGGTCATGAACACGTTTTTTCAGGCGGGAGCCCGGATTATCTTGCTCCCCCGTTTTAATGCTGCTGAACTCATAGAGATGATTGCATCCGAAAAACCCACGGTTTTTATCGGTGTGCCGAATATGTATCGTGCGCTTCTCGATCAGCCAACCTTGATCGATGCAGATTTGAGCAGTCTTCGGTACTGCCTTTCCAGCGGCGACGCGATGCCGCCAGATATTCTGACTGCTTTTGAAAAGGCTTGCGGCCTTCCAATATTGGAAGGCTATGAACTAACCGAAGCCTCACCCGTTGTTTCGTTCAACAAGTTGGTTCGAGAGCGCCGGGCCGGATCCATCGGATTTCCTCTTCCTGGCATTGAAATGAAAATTGTCGATGAAAGCGGGAATGAAGTCAAATATGGCGAAGTGGGCGAAATCATTGTACAAGGTCCAAATGTTATGAAGGGATACTGGAACCAACCTGCCGAGACGCAGAAAGCACTTCGGGATGGATGGCTTTTTACCGGGGATATGGCCATGCTGAAAGAAGACGGTTTCGGTTATATTGTCGTCCGAAAGCAACACGTGATCATCAAGGGTGGCTTCCACGTTTACCCGAATGAGATTGAGAAAATCTTGCTGGAGCATCATGCAATCCAGGAAGCGGTCGTTGTGGGCGTGCCTGATCCGATCCACGGTGAGGAGATCCATGCCTCCGTTGTTGTAAAAGACGGTGAGCGTGTCGATCAGGAAGAATTGATGACCTTTTGTGACGGCCTGATGATCACATATAAATGTCCCAAACGCATTCATTTTGTTGTATCACTGCCAAAGGGTCCGACAGGTAAGGTTGATCGTGATGAAGTTCGTCAGACGATTGTCGCCCATAAACCAAAATGATTGATCTTCAAACCACTAGCTCAGCTAGTGGTTCTCGATCCTAAACTGGACGGCAGATACCTGCCTACTTTAAGCCCCCCGGCTCCGCCGGGAGTCTTAAAGCCACCGCCTCTTGCGGTGGATCGTTTACTTATGAAGCAGCGCACAGTGATGAAGGAGGCACCGAGTGAAGGATTTTAAAGTGGAAAACATTCGCAACATTGCATTGATTGGTCACGGAGGTGTTGGCAAGACGTCGCTTTCTGAAGCTTTATTATATAAAATGGGTGAGACGAACCGTATCGGCAAGGTCGATGATGGCACAACAGTATCGGACTACCACTCGGACGAGATCGAACGGAAAATATCCATCACAACAACTCTTATGCACGGCGTCTGGAAAGAATGGAAAATCAACATACTCGATTCACCGGGATATTCCGATTTTATCGGTGATACAAAGGGGACTCTCAGTGTTGTCGATTTAGCCGTTGTAGTGATCAATAGTGTCGAGGGAATCGAAGTAGGCACGGAACAGGTTATTGAGTTTGCTGATGAGTATGGCGTTCCCCGTATTTTTTTCATGAACCGGCTGGACAACGAACATGCCGATTTTGATCAAGCGTTGTCCTCGGCCCAAGAGAGTTATGGCAATGGCGTGGTGGCTTTTCAGTTCCCTGTGAATCAGGGTGATGGTTTTAATAAAATCGTTGATTTACTCAATATGAAGCTGTTGACATACAGTGGAGGGGCGGATAGTAAAGCAGCAGTCTCAGAGATTCCCGATGATTTGACGGACAAAGCAAATCAGTTGCGTGAAAAACTCGTGGAATCGGCAGCCGAGAGTGATGACGCGCTTCTTGAGCAATATTTTGATACGGGTCAGTTGACCAATGACCAGCTGATACAGGGACTTAGAAAAGGGATACACAACCGATCTATCATTCCGGTTTTATGTGGATCGGCCGACAAGGTGATTGGTATCGAAGCGCTGATGGATGTGATTGGCTCTTATGGGCCGGCCCCGATCGACTTCGTTAAGGTTACAGGCTTGAAGCCGGGAACTGATGAATCGATCGATCGTCAGATTGCGGATTCGGAAGCGATGAGTGCGATAGTCTTCAAGACAATTTCAGAAGCCCATGTTGGCGAGCTGTCACTGATCAAAGTGCTGTCAGGGCAGCTCAATTCCGGCGCTGATGTGCTCAACAGTTCTCAGGGTGATGCTGAAAAAATTGGTCAAATCTACCTGCTCAACGGGAAGACCAGAAAAGAGATTGGGATGCTCAGAGCCGGCGATATCGGCGCGTTGGTCAAATTGAAAAAGACATCGACAGGAAACACATTATGTGATAAGAAGAATCCCATTGTTCTTGACTCTATTACTTTTCCGGAACCGGTACTAAGCATCGCCATCCGGCCGAAGAGCCGGGGCGATGAAGAAAAAATTTCAAATGGACTCCATATCCTGCATGATGAAGATCCCAGTTTCTCTGTGGTCCAAGATCCTGAATTACGGCAGACAATCCTGTCGGGTCAGGGTGAGCTCCATCTGAAAGTCATTGTGAAAAAGCTCAAAGAACGTTTTGGCGTTGAGATCGAGGAAGATCGCCCCAAGATCCCCTATCGCGAGACCATCACCGGTAAAGGAGATGAAAGATACCGTCATAAAAAGCAAACAGGCGGCGCCGGACAATTTGCAGAAGTCTGGATGCGGATCGAGCCTTTGCCGCGCGGTGAGGGATTTGAATTTGATAATAAAGTGACCGGCGGATCCATTTCTTCCGTCTTTATCCCGTCTGTTGAGAAAGGTGTCAGACAGGTTTTGGAAAGAGGGCCTTTAGGTGGCTATAAGGTTGTGGATGTCAAGGCGACGGTTTATGACGGCAAAGAGCATCCGGTTGACTCGAAGGACATCGCCTTTCAGGTGGCGGGGCGCGAGGTTTTCAAACTCTGCGTACTCAAAGCCAAACCCATTTTGCTTGAGCCGATCTACGATATTGAAGTCAAGGTGCCTGAAGATAGTATGGGCGATGTAATGGGCGATCTGTCCAGCCGGCGCGGCAAGATTATGGGGATGGGTTCAGCTGGTCGATTTCAGATTCTAAAAGCGAAAGTACCCCTGGCCGATCTCGATCGGTATGCGACGACATTGCGTTCGTTGACATCGGGTCGTGGAATCTACAGGCGGTTCTTTTCACACTATGATCCGGTACCGAAAGACCTTGAGGCCAGGGTGATCGAAGAGGCCAGGGCTGCGCAGGAGAATGAAGGGGAATAAACGATGGCTGACAGACACGCCCATGGTGAATCATCCCCCGATATTCTGTGGGCTCCCTGGCGGATTGAATACATCACAAGCACCAATAAACCCGACGGCTGTATTTTCTGTCAAGTGTCAACAGGAGACGATGACAATCATAATCTCATCGTCCATCGATGCGATACAGCTTTTGTTGTGATGAACCGGTATCCCTATAACAACGGACATCTTTTGATCGTCCCTTACCAACACACCAGTGACATGGCCTTGTTGTCGAAAGAGGAGCGGCTGGAACTTTTCATGTTGCTTGAAAACGCACAGAA
Source organism: uncultured bacterium (assembly GCA_964508725.1). GTDB lineage: Bacteria > Zhuqueibacterota > QNDG01 > QNDG01 > DSAB01 > CAZDVF01. The sequence goes on from CAZDVF010000156.1 coordinate 5,746, forward strand.
GGTTTTACAATCGGTCATGCAACCTCAAGGATTCAACATCGGTATGAATCTCGGCCGCCTTGCCGGTGCGGGTATTACCGAGCATCTTCACTTTCACGTCGTTCCCCGCTGGGGTGGCGACACCAATTTCATGCCCATTGTGGGGCACACCAAGGTGATATCAGAAGCCCTCGAAGTCACATGTCAGCATTTGCGGGATGCTTTTAAATCCATCTGATCTCACTTGTTCAAACGTTGGAGGTTTTTTATGAATCATGCAACGCTACGTATTCTATTGTCTGTTATTTTCTTCGCTTGTTTGATGATTCCACACGGACTCGGGGCGAAAGACAATCCCAAAGTTATTATTGAAACAAGTATGGGCAATATTGAAGTCGAACTGTTCGCAGAAAAGTCCCCGGTCTCAGTCAAGAATTTTCTCTCATATGTCAGTGATGGTTTTTATAGCAATACCATTTTTCACCGAGTAATAAAAGGCTTTATGATTCAGTGCGGAGGCATTGATACAAACGGCAAGAGAAAGGCCACGAAGCCTCCGATTCAAAATGAAGCAAAGAACGGCTTGAAAAACGACCGTGGCACCCTTGCGTTTGCACGGACTGCCGATATCAACAGCGCGACGTCACAGTTTTTCATCAATCTTGTTGACAACGATTTTCTGAACAACGGCGCGCGTGATTACGGCTATGCTGTTTTCGGTAAAGTCACCAAAGGCATGGATGTTGTGGACAAGATTGGCAAA
>CAZDVF010000157.1:0-6454 GCA_964508725.1 uncultured bacterium
GCCGCGGGGTTAGCGAGCGAATATTAAAGATGTTTTTTCCTTACAGATGAAGATTACCCGCTGCTTGCCATGCCTGCGGCAGGCAGGCGGCGGGGAGCTTCAATTGATCGTGCGAATCTTGAATCGGTGTTCAAGCTCTTGTCCTTTTCTTGGCAAGAAAAGGACCAAAAGAACCGGCCTTTTTGAATGCCTGAACTTTTCCATGGATGTGCATGTTGTGGATGCCTGATTGTCCGCCCGGCTTATCCCCTGCGCGACTCCGCCTCCGGCGGACTCATGCCCACCCCTTTTTTGTTGAGATTAAGTTATTTGAAAGAGCGGCTGTCAAAAAGGCCATTACCACTCCCGCCCCATCCATATCCAATAGTCAAATGCGAATCATTTATCGCTCAGTGAATACGGTGTGCAATCCAGTCCGGTCGCCCGGTCACGATTCGGTTCGGATCCCATTTCGAAGACCAGGTGTCCGCCTTTCATGATCTCGGCGTGGGTGATGAAGCAGCGGTCGACGGGCGAGCCGTTCAGTTCCACTGACTGGATGTAGATGTTTTCCTTATTCAAGTTTCGTGCTTCGATTGTAAACTGTTTCCCGCTCTCGAGTTGGATGCTTGCCCGATCCACGCACGGGCTGCCGATGACGTACTGGTTGCTTCCCGGCGCCACAGGATAAAATCCCAGACAACTGAAAATGTACCAGGCGGACATCTGGCCGCAGTCGTCGTTGCCGCAGAGTCCATCCGGCGCAGCGCGGTACATGGTCTTCACGATCTGGTGGATTTTCTCCTGCGTTTTCCACGGTTTGCCGATGTAACAGTAGAGGTAGGGGACGTGATGGCTCGGCTCGTTTCCGTGGACGTAGTTGCCGATCATGCCAACGCGGGTCACGTCTTCGGTGTGGGCGATCTTGTCGTCGGACACGGCCATAACGAAGAGGGAATCGAGCCAGGTTTCCAGCTTGTCGGTTCCTTCCAGCAGGTCAACGAATCCCCTCACATCGTGTGGCACGTAAAGCGAGTAATTCCAGGCATTTCCCTCGATGTATCCCGTTTGGGACGTGCTGAGCGGGTCGAAAGGTTCGATCCAACTGCCATCACTGCTTCTGGCATGAATGAATCCGCTTTTATGATCAAACAGATTTCGATATGATGTTGCCCGTGTTCGAAATTGGTCAGCAATATCCGACTTTCCCATTGCCTTGGCGAACTTGTAAATGGTCCAGTCGTCGTAGGCGTATTCGAGTGTCTTGGAGGCCGACGATCGACTCACGTTCTCTGGCACGAAACCGAGCTGTTTGTACGCGCCGATTCCGTCGTACGGATCGTAGTTGGCGCTGGAGAGGACTGCGTCCAACGCTTTATTCTCATCATATCCTCGAATGCCTTTCATCCAGGCATCCACGATTACAGGCACGGCGTGGTATCCGATCATGCACCAGTTTTCATTGGCGTGGTGTGACCAGACAGGAAGGATGTGGTGTACGCTTTGATCATAATGTGCCAGCATCGACCGGATGATGTCGCTGGTGCGTTTCTGCTGCACGATGGTGAACAGGGGGTGGAGGGCCCGGTAGGTGTCCCAAAGCGAGAAGATGGCGTAGTTCGTCCACCCGTCTGCCTGATGGACATTCCCGTCCAAACCGCGGTAGTCGCCGTTGCAGTCCGAAAATACGACCGGGTGGATGAAGGCGTGGTAGAGGGAGGTGTAAAAACTGGTCATCGTTTCCCGATCAGCCTGAATGGTGATTTTCGATAATTCCCTGTTCCATTGATCGGAGGCCCGGTCCCGCACAGCATCGAAATCCCATCCCGGGATTTCGGTTTGCATGTTATCCAGTGCGTTGCGCGTGCTAACGCCGGACAGGGCGACCTTGACGAGAACCGGTTTTCTGTCCCTTGCGTCAAAATCAAAATGGGCCTTGATGCGACGTCCCGCCCGTTCGGGGAAATTCCGATCTTCATCCCACTTTCTCCAGAAGCCGCGGTAGACCGGTGTCTCGTCGTTCTGCAGTCCGTAGGACGTCACGGGTCTGGAGAAGGCGATGGCGAAATAGAGGGTATGTTCGCGCGCCCATCCGGTGGTTTGCCGGTATCCGGTGATCAGGGTGTCGCTCTCGACGCGGAGCGACGACCAGACCACCTTGCCGTCGTAGTTGTAGATGCCCGACGTCAAGTCAAGAATCACGCGGGCCCTGTCGGTTTCAGGAAAGATGTAGCGGTGGAATCCGACGCGCTGCGATGCGGTCAATTCGACGCCGATGCCGTCGTCCTCCAACTGCACGGCGTAGTAACCCGGTCGAGCGGTTTCAGTGTCGTGGGAGAAGCGGGATCGGTATCCGCCCTCGGGATGGTCTTTATCCCCCGGCACAAGAAGAAGCTTTCCGGCAATGGGCATGAGGCGGATGTCGCCCAGGTCGGAGTGACCGGTTCCGCTGAAGTGGGTATGGCTGAATCCGACGATGGTCTTGTCGCTATGCTGATAGCCGGCACAGTATCGGTAGACTTCAGGATTGTAGCGTCCGTCCACACTGTAGGGCGGATCGCCAGTATCGGGGCTGAGCTGGACCAGGCCGAAGGGGACGCACACGCCGGGGAAGGTGTGGCCCATTTCATCGGTTCCGATCAGGGGATTGACGTACTCAGCGGGGCTGAATCCGTCCGGCAGAACAGTGTCCGCCCTGTTGCAGCGCAGAATGAACGCCGCGAAGACAAGAAACAGAATGCACATGAAGTACGTCCGATGCGATCTGAAAAGCGTCACGATTTGGATCCTCGATGATGGATGTGACTGTGCAGGATTATCCGAATGTTATCTTGTAATGGAGACCTCTCCCTCGTGATGAAAAGGGATGGCATGCTGTGATTGATCTTCAAACCACCGGCTCTGCCAGTGGTTCTCGATCCTAAACTGGTCAGCACTGACGTGCCTGCTTTGAATCTGCCAGCGAGCGCATTCCCCGTGGCTTGCCGCGGGGTTAGCGAGCGAATATGAAAAGATGTTTTTTCCTTACAGATGAAGATTCCCCGCTTTTTGCCTGCCTTGGGCAGGCTTGCGGCGGGTGGTCGTTTACTGGATGTCATCGTGATTTCCAGCCCATGATGCCTGAGAGAAAGAGCACAGTCGTGAGAAAGCACGCGCCCACGCCCACAAACAACGCTGCGCCCAGATGACCGAATCCCCGCCAAATCGAAAAGATCAGAGAACCGAACCCGAGCATGGTTGTGAGTGACGTGAGCAGGATGGCCTTGCCGGTGGAGGCGAAAACCACGTGGATGTGGTCACGTCCTTCGGCCCGCCACCGATGGACAATGTGCACGCCATCGTCGATGCCGATGCCCAGAATCATGGACAAACCCATAACATTCATCACTGTGAATTGTTGTCCGGTGAGCTGCATCAGACCCACCATCCAGGCGAGGCCGGCCAGAAGGGGCAGCATGGCAAAGAGAGCGTCAGCCGGGCTTCGGAAGTCCGCCCACAGCAGCAGGAATACGACAACAAGGGTCAGCAGCATGGCGCGCTGACCGTCCCGTCCGATAATGTCGATGAGGGCAAGAAAGACCGGCGGCATGCCCGTTGCGTCATCCGTTACACTGTCCAGATCGGCCACAAACCGGTGGAGGAAGTCAGCGTTGTCCCACACATTGCCGGCGGGGAAGACTGTGACGAGAAACCGCGTCCTGTCTGTGTTGGCGAAGCGGTCCATAATCGAGGCGGGCAAGACCTCCGGACGGATGGGCTCCGTTGACGCCATGGACAGGGCTGTCCTCTTGAAATGCGGGGAGAACCGGCTTTGAAAACGGGAAAAAGCCGGGCGGAGGCCGTCCCTGTTGTCGCTCAGCGTTGTCACAAGACGGACGAACTGATCCTGAGGTTCAGCGTTGTCAGGATCACCCACCAGCTCGCGGCACTTGGTATCCACCTTGTCGTGCCCGCCCAGAAAGGCCATGTCCTGCATCTCCACAATGTTCATGCCCAGGCGTTCCACTTCGCGCACCAGGACAGGCCATTCCGACATATTTACAGCGGGACGCACCGGGGTTCGCTTCAGTTTTCGGCGGATTTGATCCACACGTACGCGACGCAGACTCTGTTCTGATTCCGACGGCAAGTAAATGGAAATGTCCTCAACCATGGCTACAGTGCGCATGTCCCGTACCTGTTTCGCCATGTTACGAGAGGCATTGGCATCAGCCGTCAAAATCATGGCGTAATCCATGCTCATGTCGAATTTGGACAGAACCGTGTCCTGCAAGGCGACCGAAGTGATCCCTTCCGGCTCAATGTTCATGTAGTTCTGGTCGAAGGTGATGCGGGTTGCAGTCCAGATCAAAATCAGCGTGAGCATGACAGCGACGAGCAAAGTCAGACGCCAGCGGCGAGAGAGCCATTCTCCAGCGCGTCCAAGAAAAACAAAGGAGAGATCCCGCTTGTTTTGTGAAATTCCTCTGGTCTTCATTCTCTTTTCGCGCAGACGCTCCCGCGCGACCATGAAAATCGGGAGGATGAAAAAGGTGGCTGCCAGGATGGTCAACAGCCCGAATCCGGTGACCAGGCCCATTTCCTTCATGCCCCGTGAACTGCTGATGACCATGGCCATAAAGGCGCAGGCCGTAGTCAGTCCGCCGGTGATCACGCCGGCGCCTGATTTGAGAAAGGTTTCTTCCAGTGCGCATCCGATGGAAAGCCCCGCGGCCCGGTATTCGGTGAATCCGGAAATCAGATGGATGGCGAAATCGATGCCCAGACCCAGCAGGATGACAGCCATCATCTGGGTCATGATGTTGAGCTGGCCGACCAGAAGAGCCACCACGCCGATGGCCCAGAGGATGCCGATGAGCAGGTTGCCCATGGCAAAGAGGGGGGCGATCCACATGCGGAAGGAGACGACCAGCAGAATGAAGATGGCTGCCACGGCGATGAGACTGGTCACGCCCAGGCTCTGCTGCGAGTAGACCATCTCGTCCCGGCAAACCGGAATGAATCCGGTCAGGCCGGCGCGGACATTGGGGAACGCGGTCAGGGTTTCATCCACCAGGCTCTGGATTATGTTGGTGCCATCCACACAGAGGTCGATATCGACCATGCTGAAATTGGGGATGGCGTTGAGGATCAGGGCCTGCTTGTCGTACGAGAGAAAGTAGGGGTCACCCAGGAGCAGTCCATCCGCTGTGGATTGTGCGTCCCTTGCTGTCACGTTCTCTCCGGCCGCCACTCGTTCGAGCGCGGCGACGAGTCCCTCGAGGCCGTCCAGGAAGCGAACGGCCTGATCCTCCTTCTCACGCGTCGATATCGACTCGGACTGACCGACGTACTCTGCTTCCATTGCGTCGTTGAGGTTGGCCAGCAATCCGGTGATATTGGGATCGGTGAAGATACTCCCTGTGGTTTTAAGATCTTCCTCCTTGACGAGCATGAGTTCGTGGTTGCGAAGAAAATCGGTCTCGGCTTTGTAATCAACTCGCCTGATGAGAGGGAAGGGTTGTCCGTTCCGTTCCGTTTTGACATGCAAGAGCCGGGGCTCCAGGGTGTCGGCAAACGCCTTGATGCGTGATTCTTCACCCTGCACCACCACGATGATGCTTGTGGCTGACACAAATTCGTCGATGATGCGGTTGTAGGCCAGGGTACGCCGGTCGCCGGACGGCAACAGATCGGACCAGCGCATGGTCACGGTGAGGCGCGAAGCCAGCGCGCCGCAGATTAACGTGATGACCAAAATGATGGCAGTCATGCGCCAGGGATGGGTGGCGTGCCATCGAGCCAGGGTTTTGAGGATGCGGTCTCTCACAGTTTGATCTCCCCTTTTTCAGCGTTCCGACGACGGTTGAGTGGACAAAAGGTGTTGGCGCATTGCGCGCAGAGAAAACAGGGAGTGAGCAACACGGCGAGGATGGTCAGCAGCCAGAAGGCTGCGGCCTGTCCGAGAGAATGCCAGATCCAGAATTGTGGAATTCCGATTATCAGAAGCAGTGACAGAATCAGGACGGTCACTTCAATTCGCGTGTACGGTCCGTTAGCCCGCTTCATGGTTTTGGCCAGACGGCCGGGAATCACATGGGGGCAGTTGGTTTTGTTTGAGCATTTGGCGCAAAAAGCATACACAATTGCGTCGAAAGAGATGCCGCAGAGGATGACATATCCCAGTCCGAATGGCATTCCCGCTTCTCTGAAAACTGAGACTGCACCCAACATGATAACGACGGCAAACAGAACCAGCATGAGGATGCCGGGAATAATGCGGTTCATGGTTGAACCCCTCCATTTTTACGGGACGGACCAGGCAGGCGTCCCGCGTACAGTGTGTAGACGAACCAGGCATGATAGTCGGGTTGATCTAAAATGCAGTCGGACGATTTGGGATCGCCCAATCGTTGAAAATCGTTCCACGTGTTTTTGTCCACTTCATCCTGCGCACCGGTCCAGCGCATGTCTATCAGATCCGCCAATGCGTCGC
>CAZDVF010000158.1:0-6435 GCA_964508725.1 uncultured bacterium
TTTTCTGACATCAATATAAACAAGTTTATATTTTAAAGCAAGTAGAATTTATTTTTTTAGTAGTAAGAGTTGTTTAAAAATCGAGGTTTTTATAAATATATGATTTGGATTATAGGTAATGTCACATGAAAAATAAAACCAATTTTAGTGATACACAAACACAAAGATAGAAGATGTCAATCATTTGGATGACTCCCATCAATCAGTTTATGGTGATTTAACAGGTTTTGTGTCGTTTTATCCCGATACGTTTCGAGAGAGTTGTCTCTCGTTAAACCAGAAGGTTCATCTCAACCAGAGATATCCCTAAACTGCTGCCTTTATCCCCACAGTGGCCAGATAGATGACGAATTGCTCCGTCCCGTTGATACCGAGACACTGGTTGACCGCATCGTCATCGAAGGCCGCGATGGCACACGCGCCGCATCCGACCGATTCGGATGCGAGATAGAGGTTCTGGCAGACGTGGCCGGCGTCCAGATGCAGGTAGCGGTAGCCGCGCTGGCCGTAACGCCAGGTCATGCGGTAAGGGACGGCTGTCCAGATGAAGACAACGGCGCATGTTGTGATCATCGACTGGTTGAGGCAGGCTTCGGATAGTCTTCCCGCGATGTCGCCTCTTTCCGAAAGAGCCACCAATTCATGCCGGGTGGCGATGTAACGGTAGAGCGCCGGTTCCAGACCTTCCACCTGGTTGACGGCGAGATAGGTTTCAAATGCGTGACGCGCTCCTGCTGAAGGCACAGTCCGCAGGGTGGTGTGGCCCGGCATCATCTGTTCGACGCCCTGGCTCGCCCAGAGGAGGAAGGAGAGTATATCCAGGTTCATAGGATCAGGCGCGTATTCTCGGATACTTCGTCTCTCCACCATAATGCGCCGCAGATCCTGACGCTTCAATTCAATTGAATTCGGATCGGGCAGAGTGATCATTTTCGCATGTATGTCGTATGGCAACTCCAGCGGCGGCTGGGGGAGATCCTGCATCTGATCGGACGGGACCGCGTGTTTGAATGTCGTTCGTTCCATAAAATCGAGTCCGACTTCGTTTCTCATCCTCTGATTCCTCTTGGTTTACACTTTGTCGTGAGCGTTTATTCACTTTTGTCGGATATGAGCGTTGTCAGTCCGTTTTCACAGGATGCGAATCAACCATCAAGACATGAACAACCGCACGGCGGCCCGGGCCAGAACCTCGGTGGCATTGACCACAGGCACACGGGCGCGTTCCGCATTGAACGCCAGGGGGATCTCGGTGCATCCGAGCACGATGATCTCTGCGCCCTTGTCCACCACGTGATTACCGGCAGCGGCCAGAAGATCCTCTGCTGTTTGTTTATCCTCTCCGGACTTGATGCCGTAGACCGCGCGCATGACCTGGTCCTGCTCCACGTTATCGTCCGGTTTGATCGTGGTCAGTCCTGCCGCTGTGAATTCCGTTTCGTACACGCCGGATTGCAGGGTGCCGGATGTGGCCAGCAGGCCGACTTTTTGGATTGTGGGATGCGTTATCCGGATGGCGCTGACTGTCTCGCGAATCAGATGCAGAATTGGGATGGAAACAGCCGCCTGCATGTGATCGTAGTAGACGTGGACTGTGTTGCACGGAATGCAGATGTGCGATGCGCCGGCCCGTTCGATGCGGGTGACGCCTTCCACGAGGAAGGGGATGATACGGTTGTCCCCCGTTCGAATTGCAGCGGTACGGTCCGGAACCTGGGGCAGGCTGTAGATGAGCGTGGGGATGTGATCCTGATCGCATTCCGCAGGTGTGAGGAGGATGACCTGACGGTAGAAGTCCACAGTCGCTTCAGGGCCCATGCCACCGAAGATGCCGAGGATTTTGCTGGATTGAGTAGTCATTGTATCCATTTTCAAAGTTCGTCGCTCCTGTCTTCAGTATTTTAAATCATGCGTCGTCCGCCCACATAGCGGACGCGGTAGTACCGTTTGTCCAGCCGGCTGACTGTGACTCCCTTGCTGCATGACGCGTGGGCGAACTGGCCGTTGCCCACGTAGATACCGACGTGTGACACATTCCCGTATCCATACTTGTTAAAAAACACCAGATCGCCGTATGAGAGTCCCTGACCGGTGACGATTCGACCGGCCTGATACTGCTTCCGGCTGTTCCGGGGAATGATGAGTCCCTGGTCGCGGTAGACTGATTGGGTGAAACCCGAGCAGTCTGTCCCGCGCCGGCTGGCGCCGCCCCACTTGTATGGCGTGCCCAGAAAACTCTGAATGGACTGCTGCATCAAAGCCATGTTGATTCTGGTTCGCTGGCTTTGACGGTAGATGTCGGGTTTGACTTCCATCCGCTTGGGATCGCGCCGTTTTGGTTCGACGTGAATCCTGTAGGTATTCGGATCGGGAACCGGTTTTGAATAATCCAGGGTCTTGTCGTTTTGAATAATTTTCAACCGCTTTTTTTCAACATTTTTCACGTAGGCGATTTCTTCCTGAACCATCTTCTCAGGAGATACGCCCTCGAGGCCTTGCTCCACACGGATTAGCATAGCCAGCGCAATCTTTTCCGGTGTAAGGCCGATGGAATGCGCCTCAATCATGCCTTTGAAGACCGCCTGTGATACATCCGCTGACCACTTTTCCTCGACAGCCTCGTAGTAGAGTTCCTGAGCGGTATCAGATGCGACGCCTTGGCGAATCGCATCCTGCATGGCCTGAAAGATGGCGTCCCTGCGTTGTTTCTCGAAAGAGTTGGTTTGATTCCTCTGCAGAATGAACCGGATCTCCTCTTCCGTCATGGCTTGGACTGTTTTTGATCCCAGACCCTGATCAATCCGGATGATCATAGCCAGAGCCAGCTTGCCCACGTCGGCGTTCTGTTTGTGTCCACGCATCAAACCATCCGTCACGGCGGCAATGGTTTTTGCGCTCCAGTCGCCGGCGAGAGCGTATGAGATCAGATCCTGATAGACTTCGGGATCGATGTCCGATTCGGTAAGCCGCTGGAGGGACTTGGCTGCAGCGCCCAGTTGGTCCCCGGTAATCGCATGAGCGAATCCAATCAGGGACAAATCCTCCACATATTCTGCAGGCGCGCCGTTGCGCTCGGCGTGATAGGCTCCCAGAGCCACGTCAGCGACGCGCTGGGGCTCGGCCTCCTCAAAGAATCCGGCGCTGACGATATGTTCCATGCTGGTCAGGATGTCGGACGGTATTTGACGGATGTCCGATTGTGCCGCCATTTTCTGGCGGAATGCTGACACGAGCGCGGCTTGTTGGCCGGTTTCCAGTCCGGGGATGGACTGTGCCATGGTCTCAATTTGTTCCAGCGCCCGGTTTGACGATTGAGCCATCAATGTTTGTGTCAAAAGGCAGAAGACACAGAATCCATGCGTAAACGTCGATTTGAGTCGATGCATTGTCCAGTCCTTCACCTATTGTTCAGTTGATCCTGGTTCCATGCAATCATGCCGCCTGCCAGTACGTGGACGCGGGAGAACCCGCCCGTGAGGGGATGAAGCTGGCGCAACGTCATATCCACGGAATCCTCCAACAGAGATTATCGATATGGTGAATCCAATTGATCAAGAAGAAACTTTGTTGTTTGAAACGTTGGCCCATCCGATCACGGTTTCTGGATTGGTGTCCTTGGTGCTCTGGATGTCAATCCGTTGCATGCCAGGCGGGGAGAGGATATCGCGTTTTGGGGCGGCGGCCGTAGAAGAGATCGTCGCCGGCCAGGGCGAGACGGCGGATCGGATGGTTACGGCGGATGGCCCAGCGCACCATTTGGTGCAGGGGCGATCCGGGGTGAGAATAGGGGCAGACCTTGATGCAGATGCTGCAATCGGACCCCACCTGACGCCAGAAGCGGTAGCATTTTTCCTGGTCGCTTTGCCACTTTTCAACACCTTTGACCGTCTGTTTGTCTCCGGATGCGATCGCCCCGGACGGACAGTTGTCTGCGCATTTCTTGCAGAAGGTGCAGAAATCCTGCACACCGAAGGCGATGGGATCATCTTGCTGCAAAGGGAGGTCTGTGGTCACCACAGAGAGGCGGACCCGCGGTCCGAATTGCGGCGTGATGAGCAAACCCAAACGTCCCAGCTCGCCCAGACCGGCGTCCGCAGCAATGGGCCCGCAGAGGACGCGGTAATTTCCGTCCACGTGGGCGCGGGCGTTGTAACCGAGAAAGTTGATGTATCGAGCGACCATGAGCGCGATCTTGGCTGCCTCCAAATAGGCGAAGGACGACTCGGTGGTTGTGATCACGTCGGGCGCATGGCGGATCATGTTGTGATCCATTTTAATGCCGATGGCTATGGCGTGGGTGTGGTCCAGCGACACAGGATCACCCCAGGTGCCGGGCGATCGTCCGATGTGGCTGTAAATGTAAGCCGGATTAAGACGCGTCGCGCCGACCAGATCGGCTCCGGCATAGCGTGCGAATCCCTTGATCCGCAGGGTCAGTTCCTCCGTCGAAGCGGTCACCGGTTTCTCTGTGATCCGTTCAGCAGGCCATTCGATCCGACGCGTCAGCCGTTCCGTCGTGTCGAAGGTTGCTGCCTGGAAGAGGGATGCTGCCGGATGGTACGATTTGGAGCCGGGCATCCCCAGGGGGGGCATGTTCCGGATTTCGTCGTCGATGGACCGTTTTTCCGGATGCTGACGATAAAACGTTTTAAAATCGGCTGATCCGGGCTCCAACCGATAGAAGCGGTGAAAGATGGCGTCCCGTTCGTCGACCTTCTCCTGTGGCCCGCGAATGCGGAGGCCCTCGTTTTGCCGAACAGGAGCGACAACGAGGATGACTGCCGCCAGCCCCGCGACAAGCAGAATGAGAATCAGGTCGGACCGGAGAGGGGTGTCCCAGATCAGTAGCAAGGCGAAGAGGATCAGGGGCGGCCCCGCGACGAGACAGGCTGTGCGAGCGGCCCGCAGACGTCTTTCGACCAGCGATGTGGCGATAAACAGGACGAGGAACAGGCATCCCAGGATCCAGGCAATCCAACCGGTTGGAAGAATCAAATCAGACATGGTATCTCGCAGTGATATTTGGAAGTGGTTGACTGAAGCCCCCCGGCGGCGGGGAATCTTCATCTGTAAGGAAAAACATCTTTTCATATTCGCTCGCAAATCCCGCGGCAAGCCACGGGGAATGCGCTCGCTGGAAGATTCAAACAAAGATACGATAATCCAGTTTGAAATGCAAGAGCAGGGTGTGAGGCAGGTGTTTTTCTCCTTGACATAATCGATATTTCGCTTTACTTTGGAAACGATTTGAAAAGGAGTGAATGACCGTGAAACGGTTTATTGTGATCGCTGCGCTCTGTTTTTCTGTCGGATGCGCTTATTTTAATACGTTTTACAATGCCAAACGCTACTACCGGAAAGCGTATCAAGAAACACGCAAACGGGAAGGTGGCAAGCTGACTGGCGGTGAGCAGACAAATTACCAGAAAGCTATCGAAAAGGCTTCAAAGCTCCTGGAAATGTATCCGAAAAGTAAATATGCAGACGATGCATTGCTCCTCATGGGTAAAAGTCACTTTTATCAGAGGGATTATGCGACAGCTCTGGGTAATTTAGAGGAACTGGAAGCCCGTTTCCCGGAGAGCAATTTCATCGACGAGGCAGCTCTGTGGAAGGCCAAAGTCCACCTGGAACTTGAACGATTTGATGAAGCCGAGAGCGCAATGAACCGGCTTCTCTCCCAGGAGATTCCCGGCCATCTGAAGGCTGAAGTTTACACCAGTCAGGGCAGACTGTTGGTAAAACGAGGCCGTTTTGAAGATGCTGCGAATGCATATCTGCGTGCGCTTGATTCTGCCCCTGGCAATATGAAGACCGATATCATGTTTACCCTGGCCGCTAATTATGACACCCTTGGCGCTTACGGTCAGGCGGCGGAGCAGTACGAAAACATTCAGAAGCGCAATCTTACTCAGGATGCCTTGTATCGGGCCAGGTATCAATTCGCCTGTGTTCGGCAAAAACAGCAACGTCACGATGAGGCCATCACACTGTTTGGTGAGTTGCTTGATGATGAAGCCAACAAGAAGTGGGCTGCCACACTCCAACTGGATATCGCCAAATCGATGGCCTTGAAAGGTGACCATGACGGCGCGGTCATTGCCTATCAGGAGATCATTCAGCGTTATCCCAAGACCCAGCATGCTGCTGCGGCGTTCTATCAACTGGGCAATCTTTTTGAAAATCAAAGAAGAGATTATCTGCGCGCTCTTGATCAATTCACACAGGTCCGCCTGACGTATCGCCAATCGGTCTATGCTGATTCAGCTGAAATCAAAAAACGGGATTTGCAACGGCTTTTAGCCCTGCAGGAAGTCATTGACATGGTGCATCAGGGCGAGACGGGCGAGCTTCTGATTGCGTCAGAGGAAGTCCGTAAGGATTCATTGACCGATATGGAAATTTACGCCAAGATCGATTCGGCAACAAGCGAGC
>CAZDVF010000159.1:0-6414 GCA_964508725.1 uncultured bacterium
ATCCACCGCTACGCGGTGAATTCAAAGCCACCCGCTTTACGGGTGGTCGTTTACTGGGAAGGGCAGGTACGAATTGAACTAGTCCGTCCCGCTCGCGTGAATGGTTATCAAGCCTTGTTGCGCGCCATATCCGACAGAGATATCATCCGGCAGGCGGCACAGAGATCGAAATGTGTCCAAACAATACGTGTAGTGAGCGTGCATCGTTGGCGTCCTTGTCATGACTTTTAGGTAATATGGGAAAAAAGATGGATAATCGCAAGTGGCGAATAAAAAATGCTTGCGATTTGGTTTTACATGTCGTAACTTAGGATTACCTAACATTGTTAATACAGACTAACTCAAGGGTATCTCGTGATTGATCCCAAGTTGACACAAAATATGGAAGATTACCTTGAGACAATTTATCGCCTCGATCTCCAGCATGGCCATGTTCGGGTGAAGGATATCGCTCAAGCCATGGATATCACCATGCCCAGTGTGTCGGGTGCCATCAAGAATCTGGAGAGGGACGGACTGGTTACGCATCCCAGGTATGATGCAATCGCATTGACACCGAGTGGCGCGGTGTTGGCCGAACAAATTTACCGTCGACACCGGATCATTAAATCCTTTTTGTCCCAGGTTCTTGGCCTCGATCAGATCACTGCTGAGCGGGATGCCTGCAGCATGGAACACAATATCAGTCCTGAAACAGTAGATCGCCTGGCTGCGTTTATTGATAAAACTGTGAAACACTCTAATACGTGAGATTGAGATATGACGCTTGATCAATTGCAGAGGGGAGACCGAATTAGAGTATTGGAAATCCAGGGCGGTTGGGGCGTGCGCCAGCGGCTTGGGCGGATGGGCATCCATCCGGGTGACGTCCTCGTCGTTAAACAAAGCGGAATCATGAACGGGCCCATTCTCGTGCAGGTCCATGGTTCAGAAGTCGCGATCGGGCGGGGCATGGCAAGCAAGATCGCAGTTGAAATGGTATTGCGGTCTGAATCATGAAGCGGCGGATAAAAAGAGCGCCGCACGATCCTCTGGACAAGTTTCATCATCCCCACATCGTACTGGTGGGTCAGCCTAATTGTGGCAAATCAACCTTGTTCAACGAAGTGGCGGGATACCAGTCTATTTCAGGTAATTTTCCCGGCGCCACTGTGGAATTCACACGCAGCCATGTTCACATTCGCGGTAAAGATTACGATGTCATTGATCTTCCAGGGACCTACTCACTCACATCGCTGGAGCCAACTGACCGCGAAACCGAGCACTATCTGCTGACTGAGTGTGTCGATGTGCTCATTAACGTGGTGGACGCATCCAGTCTGGGCCGTAGTCTTGAGTTGACATTGCAACTCATGGATCTGGGAATTCCCATGGTGCTCTGTCTGAATATGGCCGACGAGGCAAAGCGCAAGGGCATTCAGATCGATACAGACAAACTGTCACGGGAGTTGGGAATCCCGGTTGTTGAGACGGTGGCGTCACGCGGACAAGGTGTTCGTGAACTGTTTTGGAAGGCGACGAGTCTGGTCGGTTCCGAACGCAAGGCCCGGCACATCCGGGGTAGCCGCGATGTGGAGCGGATTATTGCCCTGCTGAATCGCCAGATCAAGCAGTCACTGGATGACAATTCTCCCTACTCCTCTCATCTTTTGGCAACCAAGTTGCTGGAAGATGACCCGTTTTTTGTGAAACAGATTCAGAAGGTCTGTCCTGAGATTTTTCAAACGGTTTCCGAATGCAAACGACAACTTTCGAGAAGTCATGGCAAGTCATCCGATGAGGTGATCAGCGCGGAGCGTCACGCGCTGTCTCTGTCGCTCTTTGAATCGGTGGCAACCTTCACGACGCCCAGTTTGCGATGGCGCGATCGGCTGGATGATCTGCTCATGCACAATGTGTGGGGATATGTTTTTCTGGCCCTCTTTCTGGTTCTTTTTTTCAATCTGGTTTTTCGCGTCGGTGCGATCGTTGAGGCTCCCATCCAGTCCGTCTTTAACGGGATCACGCAGCAGGTTACCGGCTGGATGAATCCCGATTCACTGGCCTTCACTGTGATCGCCGGAGCTATTCAGGGCATCGGAGGCGGTGTGGCCATTGTTTTGCCCTATCTGTTCCCGTTTCTCATGGGTATCGCCCTGATGGAGGATGTGGGATATCTGCCCGCGTGGCTTTCTTGATGGACTCATTCATGCACCGCATCGGTCTGCACGGCAAGGCGATCATTCCGGCAGTGCTGGGTTATGGATGCAATGTCCCTGCTGTGATGGCCACGCGCATCATGGAGTCACGCCGTGACCGGTTTATCGCGGCGCTGGTTTCAACCATGGTGCCTTGCGCTGCGCGGATGACCATTATTTTCGGTTTGACGGGGTATTATCTGGGCGCGAACGCTGCAATTGCTATTTATTTGCTCAATCTGGTTGTCATTGCCCTGTCAGGGATGATTCTTTCCCGACTCATGCCTGAGATCAGTCCGGGGATTCTCATGGAGATCCCTTCCTATCAAGTGCCGCGATTGCGGGGGGCGCTGCTGAAGACGTGGTTTCGTCTGAAAGATTTTATCATCATTGCATGGCCGCTATTGATTGTGGGCAGCGGCGTTCTGGCCCTGGCCGAATACTACAACCTCAATGAATTGATCAACGGCTTGCTCTCACCCCTCACGGGCATTCTGGGTTTACCTCGTCAAGTGGGGATGACCTTGATCTTCGGCATCCTGCGCAAGGAGCTTTCGATGCTCATGCTTTTTCAAGCGTTGGGTACGACTGCCATTAACACGGTGATGAGTCAGGGGCAAATCCTTGTATTTACAATTTTTGTGGTTTTTTATATACCGTGCGTGGCCACGCTCGGCGTTTTGTCCAAGCAGCTACGGGCCAAAGCGACAGCCGCCATTGTCGTATTTACGTTTCTTCTGGCTGTTGCACTGGGCCTGGTTGCCCGAATGGTTGCGGTTGTCATCTGGTGAGGAAGTGGTCGAGATGAAGAAGGCCTTGCTCCAGCAAGCAGAAAAGGATGGTCAGGTTCGCTGTCTGACCTGCGCGCATCATTGCCTGATACAGCCTGGCCAACGAGGTATTTGTGGCGTGCGTGAGAATCGGGACGGCGTTCTCTTCAGCCTGGTTTACGGCAAGGCCATCGCCATGCATGTGGATCCCATCGAGAAGAAACCCCTGTTTCATTTTTATCCGGGGACGCGGTCTTTTTCCCTTGCCACAGTCGGGTGCAATATGCACTGTGCGAACTGTCAAAATGCGGAGATTTCCCAGATGCCCCGGAATGGCGGCCCGATTCAGGGGCAGACTGTCCCTCCCATGAGTGTGGTGGACGCTGCTATAAAGCATCGGTCGCGAACTATCGCTTACACATACACAGAACCGGCGGTTTTTTGGGATTATGTGTATGACACGTCCGTGCTGGCCCATGAAAAAGGTTTGAAGAATATCGCCGTGACCAATGGATATTTTTCCGACTTGTCGCTCGAGCGGCTGGCTCCCTATCTCGACGCCGCCAATGTGGATCTCAAGAGCTTCCGTGACAAAACCTACAAACGTGTGTGCGGCGCCCGGCTTGAACCGGTTCTCGAAACCATCCGACGGATGAAAGCGCTGGGTATCTGGCTTGAAGTGACAACACTCTTGATTCCCGGTCTCAACGATTCCGACGACGAACTGCAGGAGATTGCCGCTTTTCTCTGTGATGTGGATCCAGGCATCCCCTGGCACGTGAGCCGGTTTCATCCCACGTTCAACATGACAGATCGGCCGGCCACGCCCCTTGCGTCCATTCAAAAAGCATGCCGCATCGGGAACGAAGCGGGTCTCCGTTACGTATACAGCGGCAATGTGCCCGGCGAAGAGCGGGAGAGCACGTTCTGCCATGCGTGCGGCGCCAGGTTGATTCACCGCTGGGGATTTGAAGTGGCGTCCAAACGGATCGTGGAAGGCAAGTGTCCTGAATGCGGCGCGGCCATTGACGGGGTGTGGTGAAGACCTGACTTGTTGCACGAAGTCTAACATGATCCTAACATGCCAGGACTAACTTGCCTGAGTCCCGGATTCCATCGAATTGTTGAGATGATAAGCTTGCGCGCTCATCGATCGGGTTGACACCCATCCAAAAAAGAAGAGGGAGAGCGAGAATCCATGCAGCAGAAAACACGTAGCAAGTCGGGAATTTTTTTCTCCGGCTTGCTGGTTGGCATCCTGATCTCCGCTGTTGCTGCCGTGGCGGTAGCGGCTTACGCGATACGGCATCCGCAGCGCGTGATGAGAAAAGGCGCAGAAGTGGTTGTTCGTCAGGTTGTGCAGCAAACCATGCAGAGCCTGCCCCGTGAAGTGATCGAACAGCGGCAAGACGCCATTTCCGAGAGTGCGCGTCGGTTTATCGAGGCGTTTTCTGCAAACCGGATTTCTGATGAAGAAATGCAGACTCTGGCCCTCACCGGGTTGGACATGATGGATGACCGGCAAATCACAGCAGATGAAATCGACCGGTTTCTCAAGCTGATGAACCAGGTTGTATCCTGATCTCAATCAACAAGGAAAACAGTTCATGATCGAACCAAAACAATTTTACCGGGAACTCGATGCCGTTTTGTCCACGATCAACAAAGAGAAATCGGATGAAGGTTTCTTTGTCACTATCCTCAATGTGCTCGAAGAGAAATTCGGCGAGGTCTTGCAAATTCGTGACAGCCATGTGTATGAACAGCGGGGCGACGATTTCGTTTTTCTCGATACGTCCCCGCAACAGCAAGACAGCGCAATCGCCCGCAGTATTCCTGTGCAGTCTCAGGGTATTCAGCAGGTGATGAAAAAAGGCGTCGTAGTGTTTGACCAACCGGGGCTTTTGGAAGGATTTGACCTGAAGATTGATTTTGAATCCATCACAGTTGCCGCGATTGTCGTCCAGAATCCGGTGCGCAAGTGGCTTCTGGTTTTCGAGATCGAGAAGGGTCGGGTGCGCGAAGATGTGATGCTTTTTCTGAACGCCGTCCAGACAGCAATCAATTACCGTCTGTTTTCAGAAATGATGCAGAACGACCTGAAACGAGCCGAAGAGATTCAAAAGAGCCTCTTGCCCAAGCAGGCGCCGAAGGTCGCCGGATATCAAATCTACGGGCATTCCCAGCCTGCGGAACTGGTGGGCGGCGACTTTTTCGATTTCTTCCAATTCAGTGACGAGGATTTTGGCGGATGCATCGGCGACGCCAGCGGGCACGGTCTGCCCGCAGCCCTTCTGGTCCGGGACGTGGTTGTGGGTCTCCGGATGGGTCTGGCAAAGGAGATGCGCCTGGTTCATACGCTCAACAAGCTGAACCACGTCATCCAGCAGAGCACGTATGCGACGAATTTTGTCTCCATCTTTGTTGGTGAGATTGAGAGCGAGGGCCACCTTTTTTACGTCAACGCCGGACATCCGCCGCCGTTCCTCGTCTCGGGCAAGTCGATTCAGGATCTGTCAGCTACGGGTATTACCCTCGGTTTTCTGCCGGATATCAATTTACGCCGTTCCTACATCTGGATGCCGCCGGAATCGGTTTTGGTTCTTTTCAGCGACGGCATCATCGAACGACACCGTAATGTCAATGTAGAAGATCAGTACGGAATCGATCGACTCAAGAAACTGGTGACAGAGAATCGGCGCTTGAGCGCAAAAGAAATCGTCCAACTTGTTTTTAAGAAAGTCTACGAGTTCGCCAAGCGGACGCCGTGGGACGATGACGCCACTCTGGTTGTGGTGAAACGGCTGGCAGAAGAATAATTGTGCGAGATGGACATTCATCATGAGCGAGAGGATTACTTTTGCCTGCGTGGCTTATTGGTTCAACACAAGCTCATTCGAGCGCATAACGATTATCGGTGATTGTGGTCTAGCATTCCAGTTCATTCCACCGCCATCCTGATCTTCAGTTTTTCGTATCCAATAAGTCACGAAGACCCGATTTCTCTGTGATTCCGCACATTCTTCTTGATTCTTTGTGTCAGGTTGTCTAAATTTCATTTTAAATTTTTTTCCACATTTTACTTCGTCAACAGTCAACGCCCTCATTCAATACTGAAAGCAAATCTCAATGCGAGGTATTGCCATGAATCGGAAATTATTGTTTCGATTGATTGTCGTTTTCGGGCTTATCGCAGCTCTGGCAGGGTATTCGGCTGCGCAGAATAGCTTAACAGTGGGCGATGCAACGGCAGCTCCCGGAGAAAAAGCCACCGGCTGGATTGCCGTCCCGGCGGGGGATGACGGCCCTGAAGTGCACATCCCTGTCACTGTGGTGAATGGGACAAAACCCGGCCCTGTTCTTGCCTTGACGGCTGGTGTGCACGGGTACGAATATCCGCCGATTCTGGCGCTGCAACGGATCGCCAAACAGCTCTCTCGCTTTTTTGTGTGCCGATTCATCATCCT
>CAZDVF010000160.1:0-6385 GCA_964508725.1 uncultured bacterium
GGATTCGAACCTCCGAAGGCTTCGCCGACAGATTTACAGTCTGTTCCCTTTGGCCGCTCGGGAACCCCTCCAGGTTATACACGATATCCATTGACAGGAGCATCCTAAATGATAGCGATCGAATGATTGGACAGATCCATCTATCAGCCAACCTCGACACATGGCAATTGAGCCGGTGAAGGGATTTGAACCCCTGACCCGCTGATTACAAATCAGCCGCTCTGGCCAACTGAGCTACACCGGCGTATCAGGATCCGGCCATAAAAAACGGTATTCGCATCGGGATATTTCCTGTCAAATCAAAGAACAATGATTGTATCGCTTTGTGATGCGACCTAAATTGTACATAAAAAAAATGATCTTGTCAACTGAAAAGAACAGAAAATGACATTTATTTCCAGCCTGTTCTGTCCTTTCCATCTTCAAGCACAATCCCCCACTCGGTCAGCTTGTCTCTGATCTCGTCTGCCTTGGTCCAATCTCTGTTTTCCCGATAAGTCTGACGCAGTGTGACCAGATACTCGATCAGCTTGTCTTCCAAACCGGAACCTGTTTTCTTTTCGGAAATTGTCGTAAACTGCAAGCCCAGTACGCCTTCACCATACTTTCGGAAGAAAATCAACACCTTTTCCAATTCATGTTTGGATGGATGGGCATCCGCCTGATTCAGTAATCCGGATTCGTTCACCTGTTTGACAATATCAAAAAGGACCGAAATGGCTCCGCTTGTATTGAAGTCATCTTCCATGTTTTTTTGGAACCGATCTTCAAAACCACTCCAATCCCGGCTGGAGGTTGCCTTTTTATCTTCTGCTTTAATGGACCGCTCCTCGAGCATCTCCACGGTGCGAGACAACCGCTCGAATCCCTTTTGCGCAGCGTCCAGCGCCTGATCAGAGAAATCCTGCGGGGACCGGTAATGACCCTGGAGGATAAAAAATCGGATCGTCATGGGATCGTATTTCTGAAAAAGATCATCCAGTGTCACGAAATTGCCCAGCGACTTGCTCATCTTCTGGCCGTCTACTGTCACCATGTTGTTGTGCAGCCAGTATCGGACGAATGGCTTCCCTGTCGCCGCCTCGCTCTGGGCGATCTCGCATTCGTGATGAGGGAACTGGTTATCCAGACCGCCGCCGTGAATGTCGATTGTCTCTCCGATGAATTTCATGGACATCACGGAGCACTCCAGATGCCATCCTGGAAATCCTCTGCTCCAGGGCGAATTCCACTGCATTAAATGTTGGGGATCGGCCTTCTTCCACAGTGCAAAATCAGCCGGATGCCGCTTGCCCTCGGCAACATTGACTCGGATACCCTCTTTCAAATCTTCAACGCGTCTGTTGGACAGCTTTCCGTATTCTTCGAACTTGGAGACATCAAAGTAAACATCGCCGTCAACTTCATATCCAAATCCCTTTTCGATAAGTCGTTGGACCAGCTCGATCATCTCGGGAATGAATCCCGATGCGCGGCACGAAATGTCGGGACGCTGGCAGTTCAGCCGATCCATGTCACGGAAAAAATGGTTTTCATACTTTTGAGCGATTTCGATCGGCTCGAGCTGCTCGAGGCGGGCCCGCTTTAAAATGCGGTCCTCACCATCCTGCGCATCGCCCAGCAGGTGCCCCACGTCAGTGATATTCTGGATGTAGCGGACTTTATATCCACTGAACCTCAGAAAACGGACGATCACATCGAACGAGACGTAGCTCTTCGCGTGTCCCAGATGGGGATCGTCATACACCGTGGGTCCGCATACGTACATACCGACGAAGGGGGGATTGAGGGGGATGAAATCCTCTTTCTGACGCGTCAACGTGTTGTACACTTTCAGCATTCGGCTTCCTCTCACCTGGATCTGTCGCTCAATTGAATAGAGCTTGATTTCATATCGGGTTTTACGTATTTTAAAAAAGTTTAATCAATGATGCAAACCCAATTTAAAAAAATCATCGCACATGTCGCAGTGGCGGTGACGGGTCTCACCGCAATCTCTGCACAGATTGTGCTGATGCGCGAACTGGTCGCCGTCTTTTACGGCAACGAGCTGTCCCTGGGCACCATGCTTGGCGTCTGGCTGATCTGGACAGCCGTAGGCAGCGGGTTGCTGCCGAGATTGCGGCTGTCAGGATGGTCTGCAGGCGCGCAGTTGGCCGCAGGACAAACAGCCATCGCAATCATTCTGCCATTCATCCTCGTCCTGATCCGCGCCAGCAACACCCTTTTGGATCTGACGCCGGGCGAGTTGCCTGGTTACATCCCCATGCTTCTCACCATGATTGCCGCCCTTGCGCCCGTCTGCCTGATCTCAGGATGGCTCTACACGATCGCGTGTCGTCTTGTGTCTCCTTACATGCCGGATACATCCGCGTCGCCCGGACGGGTCTACCTGCTTGAATCATCGGGATCGAGCCTCGGCGGACTGGCCGCAGGCTTCATCTTCATTCGGCTGCTGACCCCGGCCCAGACTCTGCTGCTGATCGCGTGGTTCAATCTGTTGTCCGCCGCATCGCTGGGTATCTTTCATCTTTGGCCGGATCGGGGAAAGCGGAGACTCTTGGCTTTTGTGATTCTGGTCTTGACGGCTTGTGGGGGATTACGCGTAACCGCGCCCCTCCAATCTCTCTGTGACGGCCTGATCTGGCGAAACACCCAGGTTGTTCGGACAACCCAGACACCATTTGGAAATCTTGTTGTCACGCAGATGGGGGAGCAGTACAGTTTCCACCAAAACGGCCTCTGGTTCTTCACAGCGCCCGACCTTCAGTCCGCTGAAGAATCGGTGCACTACGCGCTACTGGAACACCCTACACCGCACCGGGTGCTGCTTCTGGGTGGCGGCGCAGCCGGAGGCGTCACAGAGACCCTCCGGCATCCCACGGTGGAAAGCATCGTTTACGTTGAGCTGGATCCCGAAATCGTCCGGTTGGCCGAGAGGACATTGCCAAAATTTTGGACAGAAACACTGAGAGATCCAAACGTCCGCATTGCATACCAGGACGGGCGGCGCTTTATCCAGCAGACACAGGAGACTTTTGATGTTATCATCTGTCATCTTCCAAATCCTTACACCGCTCAGCTCAACCGGTTTTACACAGTGGAATTCTTCAGACAGGCGCGCCAGCGCCTCAACACAGACGGTCTCCTCGTCATCGACGCCGCATCATCCGAAAATGCCATCGGTCCGGAGCTGGCCACCTTTCTGGCCAGTCTGTCCTCCACATTGCAGGAAGTGTTCAGCGACCTGGTCATCATTCCCGGGGAGACAATCCGATTCATAGCGGCAACAAGTCCGGGAATCTTGACACGGGATCCTGACGTGTTGGTCCGGCGGTTGAAGGATCGGGGACTGACAACACAGTATGTTCGGGCGGACGCCATCCCGTTCCACATGTCTCTGGAACGCCAGGAAACTGTGTGGAAAGCCATTCATGCAACGACGGACAGGCGGATCAATCGCGACTTCAATCCCGTGGGATATTATTTCGACACCATCCTGTGGGCGACGACATACTCCAAATCCTTTCAGACACTTTACGTTGCGCTCTCACGATTAACAGCCGGACATCTGGCTGGACTCATGGTATTGATCCCTCTCCTGCTTATTATCTTCCGGCGTGCTGTCAATCAGAGCCGTTTCTTCTCCATCGGCATTCACTACACGATACTTACAGTGGGATTCTCGGAAATTTCGCTGGAATTCATTCTCATTTTGGGATTCCAGATCCTCTACGGCTACGTCTTCCAGTTCATGGCCGTGATCATCGCCGGATACATGGCGGGGCTGGCGTTGGGAAGCTGGACCGCGACATTCGAGGTCGTGACTGGTATGAGGAAGGAACTCAAAGGGTACCGGATTTCACAAACGGTGATGACCTTGTACCCTCTCGCATCTGCCGGGATCCTTTTCATTCTGCACCAGATAGCTCCGGATACAACAGCCGGATGGATCGGCGGAATCTTTCTCTTGCTCACAACCGGCGCCGGATGGATCGGAGGATTCCAATTCCCACTGGCCAACCGCCTGGCGCTGCAAAAAGCTCGACGGCAGGAAGTTAAAGCCGGAACTCTCTACAGCATCGACCTGATCGGTTCTGCTGTCGGCGCTCTGGTCACCAGCGCATTCCTCGTTCCCATTCTCGGAATTTACCCAACCCTGGGGCTGCTCTCGCTTCTTAATGCGGGCGGCCTGGTCATCCTCTTGATGGCGAAAGCGCCTTGATTCTTGTGTGTGGAAAGGGATCGACAAACAAGAAAGCCGAAAGGCAACCTTTCGGCTTGGACTGATGAAAGCGCTTGTACGCTGTGAATGGACACAATAACTTATCGTTTATCGGACAGAGACCGCGTTTGCAGATCAATCTGTCAGTCATTATTCCTAACCAGGACTTTATAATAGATGTTGTGGAATCTAGTGAAGTCTGAACCTGGATCAGCATCAAGTCACGGCTTCTTCAACCTCTTCCTTTTTCTTGTCACCGATCTGGACACCTCCGCGGGCGCCAAAGGATTTTGTCGGGCACTTGGTCACAGCATTCGCCAAATCGCCAATCGGATCTGATACTTTATCGTAATGGATGACGGGCAGTTTTCCGTCCATGATGATGATTTCATTCTCCGTTGTTTTGGGATTGGCACAGAGTCCGCAACCAATACATCCCACCTTGCAAACGGACTTCACAGCTTTCCCAAAATCCCTGGAGACGCAAGCAAGATAAATCGTCTGATCCCGGTGAATCAACTCCATAATACCGCGTGGACAGGTCCGAACACATTCACCACAACCGGTGCAAAGTTCCTCGAGAACATAGGGCAAACCATTACTGCCCATCACCATGGCATTGAACGGACAGGCGTCAACGCAGCTTCCCAGTCCAAGGCAACCATAGCTACAACCTTTGGCTCCATCGTCAACCAGAACAGCCGCCCGACAGTCGGCAATTCCTTGATACGTTGCCCGTGGAACACAATTGTCATGATCTCCGCGACAACGCACCACTGCAACTTTCGGGGTCACGTCTTCCGCATTCGTACCCATAATTTCGGCAATCAATCGGGCTACATCACTCCCTCCCGCAGTGCAGCCGTTGACAGGATACTTCCCCTCAACCACGCCCTCGGCATATCCAGCACAACCTGGTGCACCACATGCGCCGCAATTGGCGCCAGGCAACACCTCTTCAATCTGCTCCACCCTGGCATCCTTTTTCACAAAAAATGCCTTGGATGCAAGTGCCAGCCCAATCCCGAACAGCAGGCCGAGCCCCCCCATGACCATCAATGCCGAAGAAATGTCAAAACTCATTAAATGCGTCTCCTGAATCCAAACACTCTCACGCTCTTTTACATCATTAGCGAAAAAGCCCATCGTCAAGAACCGATGGACCTCCTCGTAAAATAAAAGACCTCAGATCAATATCTAAGACTGATTTTTCAGTTTATCGACTTTCCATTCGACCCAGTCTTTCCAACGGCGATCTGTAGACGCTTTCTGATAACTGTCAATGGCATTAGTCTTGTCACCCATGCCTTCATACGCCTTGCCAATCTCAATATATCCGGCAGCAAAGCGCTTCTTGTGCTCAAGACAGCTTTGGGCCGCCAACAAGGCCTGCTGATACTGACCTAAGTTGTTGTAAGCTTGTGCCATACGATAATATGCATCCCCAAAATCACTCTTAATTGAGATGGCTTTTTGCAAGGCCTCGACTGCCGTCTGATTCTTTCCCATTTCGATCAAGACGGTTCCCAAAGCATTGTATGCCAAATCATAATTTGGATTAATCTCGGTTGCTTTCTCGAAAGCTGCAGCCGCGTTTTTATAATCCTTGCGCTTTTGGTAGGTGAAGCCGATCTCATAATGGGCTTTTGCCAATGTTGGATCGTTGGCCAGAGCACTGTTGAATACCGAGATGGCCTCATCGTATTTTTCGAGATCGCGGTAGAGGAGTCCGAGGTTAAAATATGCATTGGAATAGCTGGGATCCAACTCGATGGATTTTTGATAGGCTGCTTGGGCCTCATCATACCGGCGAAGCCGTTTCAGGGCAATGCCCTTGCCAAAATAGGCCTTGGCATAATTGGGATCAAGGGAAATCGCTTCATCGAATGCCGTTACTGCAGCATCGAATTGTCCCATTCGCATGGATCTGTTTCCTTTGTTGATGGCAGACTTGAGGCTTGCCGTCATGTCGCCTTCTGCTGCGGCTTTAGACTTGGCAGCCTTGATTTCTCCGGCCAGCTTGTCGTATTCAGCTCGTAGTTTGTTGTATCCTTCTAGATCTCCCGACTGAGAGGCCTGGTTCATTTTATCGACAAGCTCTTTCTGCTGTTTGACCATCTGATTGATCTGGGCTTCAAGGTCTGTCGATTGAGCCAACAC
>CAZDVF010000161.1:0-6363 GCA_964508725.1 uncultured bacterium
ATTTTGCCTGAGATCTCCGAAAAAGGTTTCCACTTCATATCCACGCCTTTTTCGATGAGTAAACAATCCACCGCCAGCGGCGGTGGATCGTTTACTCATTTCTCTGAATTTTTTTATTGAACTGTCACCTATTTGTCTTTGAGGATTATAGGGTAAGTTAATAATTTATCAAACTATATCAATAACCTTTTGATACAGCCCCATCGTTTACTCACTTGTTCAGATTACAGAGGTTTAATCTTTATGATAAGTTAGTGTATTATCCTGAAATTAAACAAAGAAGTGTGATTCGCTCATTCCAAAAAAAGAGTTGACTTTTTGTCTTGAAATGGTTATTATTTACAACGTTATTTATTGGAGAGTAAGAGATTCCACATCTATTGTATCATTCTATCTAGTATGGAGGGTAAAGAGAAATGGTAGAGTATTTCGTACAGGGCGGTGGCTTCATGTGGCCGATTCTTGGTTGTCTTGTCGTTGGGATTGCTATCAGCATTGAACGTTTTATCTCTCTGACGCGTGCAAGCGTTAACACGCGCAAGTTCTTGGCTCAAGTCACCAATGCTTTGGATAAAGGTGGAACCGAAGCTGCAGCTGATGTTTGTCAGAAGACAAAGGGTCCGGTCGCTGCTATTTTTCATGCGGGTTTAAGCCGTGCAGACCGTGGTGTCGAGCATGTCGAAAAAGCCATCACCAATGCTGGAACCATTGAAATGGCGTTCCTTGAGAGAGGGCTGATTTGGCTGTCGATGTTCATTACCGTCGCTCCGATGCTTGGATTTACAGGAACCGTCGCAGGTATGGTTGTGGCATTTGATGATATCCGTCGGGCGAATGACATTTCGCCGTCTATCGTGGCTTCTGGTATTTCAGTAGCTCTTCTGACTACGCTGTTCGGACTGATCGTCGCGATTATTCTTCAACTTTTCTACAACTACTTCATCTCGAAAATTGATCGCTTGGTCATCGACATGGAAGAGACATCTGCCGAGCTGGTAGACCATCTGGTTGAGTTGGAGAAGAAAGCATAAGCTGGAGGAATTGATACGATGTTGCTCGGAAAACGCAAAGAGCGGGGGGTCACGATTCCCAACTCTTCGATGTCTGATATTGCGTTTCTTCTTCTCACGTTTTTTCTTGTGACGACAAGTCTCGACTTGGACAAAGGATTGGGTTTGACATTGCCGCCAAAAGGAACAGCCAGACCGATTCCCAAACAGAACATCGCCAGTTTGCTGATTAACAATGCGGGATTGGTCATGCTCGATGAGCAGGAAATATCCGTTCCAAACATCCGCGAAGTCATCAAGCAGAGGCTGGCGCAGAATGACAAGCTGATTGTATCGATCAAGACGGGGCCCAAGACGCGATATCAAACGTTCATGAGTGTGCTGGATCAGGTTCAGATGGCCGAAGCCCCGCGCATTTCCATCGCTGAACCGGAACAATAATCCTCGGGAGATAAGTACTATGGAATTCAGAAAAAAAAGCAAAACGAGTACTGAAATCCCGACTTCTTCAATGCCCGATATTGTGTTCATGTTGCTCCTTTTCTTCATGGTTTCGACCGTGTTTCGTCAGTCTTCAGGTATTCCCCTGGATCTGCCGACAGCCAAGAAAATCGAGAAACTTGAGGCCAAGACAAACGTTGTCAATATTTGGGCTGACGGGAAAGATGT
This sequence comes from uncultured bacterium, assembly GCA_964508725.1. GTDB lineage: Bacteria > Zhuqueibacterota > QNDG01 > QNDG01 > DSAB01 > CAZDVF01. The sequence continues at coordinate 1,680 of CAZDVF010000161.1, forward strand.
CTCCATCGATGACAAGTTGGTAAGGGTCGTCGATCTCCGGTCAATTGTTTACGGGAAGTATGTGGCCAATCCCAAACTAATTATTTCGCTCAAGATCGACCGGTCAGTCGAGATGAATCTGCTGACAGCGATCCATTCAGAGCTAAGGGAGGCTGGTGCTCTCAAGGTTAATTACTGCGCCAAATTTGGCGATTGAGAGAGGTGATTTCAGATGAGTAAGCAGATTGGAAGCGCAAACCTGAAGTTTCAGTACAAGCGTGTACTCGAACTGGGTCTCATAGTTTCACTGATCCTGCATATTTTTATGCTTCAGGCATATAAGAAGGTTAAGGTCAAGACAACAGTGACTGAGGTTAAGCTTGAGGCCCTTCAGGTCGAAGATATCCCCCAGACGCAGCAGCAACGGTCAGCTCCCGCACCGAGCCGTCCAACAGTGCCTATTGCCTCGGAAGATGAAACGCTTCCCGAGGATGAGACCATTGAATTTACCGATTTAGACTTGGAGTCTGAACCGCCTCCACCCCCGCCTCCACCGGCAGCGGAGGAAAGCGACATGGATGACGGTATTCCTGTTTTCGTGCCTTTCGATGAGCCGCCGAATCCGATTGGCGGGTATCCGGCCATTCAGAAACAACTGAAATATCCCGAGCTGGCTCGTAAGGCTGGTGTTGAGGGACGGGTGATGGTATGGGCGCAGATTGATGTTGACGGAAATGTGTCTCGGACGCGGATCATGAAATCGCTCGGACCAAACGGCTGTGACGAAGCAGCACAGACGGCAATTCGCGCAGTCAAGTGGAAACCGGCTATGCAGCGTGACAGGCCCGTTAAGGTGTGGGTCGCTGTACCAGTCGATTTTAGACTCAAATAAAGATCAGTGGAATTGGATCTCTGAAAAAGGCAGTGCCAAACACTGCCTTTTTTCATAGGGTTTTTTTATGGATTTCATCGACGATGTCACCTTTTGGGCATACGGCGGTCGGGGCGGGGATGGTTGTGTCAGTTTCCGGCGCGAGAAATTTGTGCCCAAGGGTGGCCCAGATGGTGGTGATGGTGGAAACGGCGGAGATGTCATCCTCTACGTCAGTGGCAATTGTGCTACTTTCTCAGATATCAGACATAGGAAGAGTTATAAAGCTGAGCGTGGTCAGCACGGACGAGGTAAGAAACAACATGGAAAAAACGGAGCAGATGTCTGTATCGCTGTGCCTGCGGGGACGATCGTATCGCAAGTTGATGATGGGATCGTCCTTGGTGATCTAACCGTTATTGGAAGCAAAATGTGCATCGCCAAAGGTGGGCGTGGAGGACGTGGAAATCCCTGGTTTGCAACTTCGTCATCACAAACTCCCGAAAAGGCTACACCGGGAAAAGAGGGAGAAGAGCGACACATCCGGCTGGAGCTGAAGCTTTTGGCGGATGTTGGTTTAGTTGGTTTACCCAATGCCGGCAAGTCGACTCTGCTGTCGCGCATTTCTTCGGCCCGGCCCAAGATTGCGAATTATCCTTTTACGACATTGGTCCCAAACTTGGGGATCGTAACTCGGGACCTGTTTGATCGTTTTGTTGTCGCTGATATCCCCGGATTGATTGAGGGGGCACATCAGGGCAAAGGTCTGGGCGATCGCTTTCTCCGGCACATTGAACGCACCCGCGTCCTGGTTTTTCTCATTGAGGCCTTGTGCGATACAGTGAACGAAACATACCAGATTCTATTAAAAGAGCTGAGAGTATTTCAATCTTCTCTTCTTGAGAAACCTCGTATCGTAGCTCTGACCAAGACGGACACGATTGATGATGACATGCGTTCCCGATTACCCGATGCGATCGACGGTATCAAGTGCTTTCCTGTTTCGGCTGTTTCCGGACAAGGATTGGACGTTTTATTAGCGGCTGTTAACGATTTGCTCAAGGAGGTTCCGGAGTGATCGAGATCAACGGATTACTCAAGCTCTTTTCGGTTCCAGGCATCGGATCAAATAAAATCCGTAAGTTGATCAATGAATTTGGATCACCTGATCGTATTTTTTCAGAGGATGTCAAGAGTCTTTGCCGAGTTGAGGGAATCGAGGAAAAAACTGCACGGCGTATTTTGACCCAATTTGATGCATCCTTTACGGAAAAACAGCTGGATTTATCTCATCGGGCCGGAGCCGCTATTGTCACATTGTGGGATTCTGAATATCCGGCGCTTCTCAAGGCGATTCACGATCCTCCGATTCTTCTTTTCGTCAAGGGCTCAATGCAAAATTTTCCCGCTGTTTCTGTTGCCGTTGTGGGTATGCGTTTGCCCACGCAGTATGGTCGTTGGGCGGCCGATCATTTGAGTCGGGAGCTGGCGCGCAGCGGTGTTCTTGTAGTCAGCGGCATGGCCCGTGGAATCGATACCTGCGCGCATCGAGGTGCGATCGAGAGTGGAGGGAAAACCATCGCCGTCCTTGGTTCTGGTGTGGATGTCATCTACCCTCCGGAGAATCGGAAACTGGCTGCACAAATAGCAGAGAATGGGGCAGTCATTTCCGAATTCCCAATGGGAACCGAGCCTGACGGCAAGCATTTCCCCCGTCGCAACCGGATTATCAGCGGACTGAGTCACGGGACTGTTGTTGTTGAAGCGGGTGAAAAAAGTGGCGCGTTAATCACAGCATCCATGGCGCTCGACCAGGGTCGCGAGGTCTTTGCTGTCCCGGGTCAGATTCGAAGCAAGAAAAGCCAGGGGAGTCACAGCCTGATCAAGGAAGGCGCAAAACTGGTTGAACATGTTGACGATATCCTCCTGGAGTTTCCCCACTATCGATCTGAACAGTCCGACAGTCAGCAATCCATCCCAGCGCCACACGATCTTTCTGAAACCGAACAGAAAGTGTGGGACTGCTTGTCAGAAGGACCGCTTCACATCGATCAAATCGCCTTCCAAGCAAAGATGACAACGCAAGAAGCATTGACTGTTTTGCTTACCCTTGAGTTGAAAAGCTGCGTTCGGCAGATGTCCGGCATGCTGTTCGTGAGGTAAACGCCATGCAATCCACAGTCGCCATTGTTCAATGTCCCAATTATGATTTCGAGCAGATCGGTGAGGGCGTTCACCGGGCGCTGGAGCATTTGGGTGGAATCGGTCAGTTTGTTCGTCGTGGCCAACAAGTCCTTATCAAACCCAACATGTTATCCGCCAAGACGCCGGAGAAGGCTGTGACCACACATCCAGCCATTCTCGAAGCTGTGGTCCGTGAAGTTTTTGCTATTGGAGGAAAGCCTGTGATTGGCGACAGTCCTTCGGGCGCCAATCGGGGTGTTGCTCGATGCTGGGAGATGACAGGATTCAAAGATGTGTCCGAGCGGACAGGCGCCAGACTGATCAATTTTGAGGCCGGCGGCACGACGATCCGCGAAATCGGGGGGAGACAGTATCACGTCGCTAAAGCCATCACGGAGTTCGATGTCATCATCAACCTTCCCAAATTTAAAACCCACGGTCTGACGCTCTACACCGGGGCCATCAAAAATCTGTACGGTTGCCTGCCCGGTTTTCAGAAGACTGTCTACCACAGGCAGTATTCGCATCCCAGGACATTCAGCGAAATTCTGGTGGATCTGTATGCTTTGATCCGCCCCGCTCTTCATGTAATGGATGCGGTGGTGGGCATGGAGGGTAATGGGCCGGCCACAGGCGACTTGCGGCAAACGGGATTGATTTTGGCCAGTTCAGATGGTGTGGCCCTGGATGCTGTGGCCAGCCGGATTATGGGATTTCACGAAGGCGCCATTGACGCGGTTCGCATAGCCGGGGAACGTGAATTGGGTACGGTACGCCTCGATGACATTGAGATTCGCGGTGGGAGCCTGGAGTCAGTCTTGCTCGACGACTTCAAGCTGCCCTCAAATTATCTGGCCCGTATGGTGCCTCAGTTTGTGGTCCGTTTGCTCGGACGGTTTGTCTGGGTGCGCCCGCGCGCTGATCTGGAAAAATGCACAGGTTGCGGCATTTGCGCGGAGTCCTGTCCCGTTCATGCTATTGAGATGTCCGATGGTCATCCTGTTATGGATTTCCGCACCTGTATCAACTGCCTCTGCTGCAATGAGTCGTGCCCAGAAGGCGCCGTGATTCAGCGAAGAAGCTGGCTGGCAAGGCGGTTTAGTTGAGCTTGGGATTGAATCTGCCAGCGATCTTTTTTCCCCATGAATTTGGGAGATGCAGGTCGATATTTTGGGATCATACTCATCATTCCAGGTTTCCTTCTGATGCAAATTGCAGAGAAATATCTCGGAAAACAATTCAGCATTGAGGTGTCTATCCAGGAAGATCACAAACTGATTCAGACGGGTCCGTATTCATTGATCCGACACCCAAGATACCTGGGCATTGTTCTGTTCTTTATCGGATTCTCTTTTATTTTTCAATCCCTTATTGCTATTTGTCTTGTTGTTGCATTATCCTTTGTTTTGATATGGCGGATTTTTACTGAAGAGGCACTTATGCGACAGAAGTTTGGTGAAGAATGGGATGAGTATTGCAAGAAAACATGGCGAATATGTCCATTTGTATTCTGAAAGTATGGCAGGCCAACAATTGCATGACTGATAGGATGGCCATTTGTTTTAATACTCGTTTTTTGATGAAAACAGATATACATCGCTCTTGCGGGCGGAGGAATGATCCCTGTCAGCAATGCGAGCTCAAATTGGT
>CAZDVF010000162.1:0-6333 GCA_964508725.1 uncultured bacterium
TTGAACCGTTACGATCGTGATCAAGATCGATTCGTATGCTATCGAAACGACTTGCAAAACAAACATAGTCTCAGCAGTGATTTTGTAAAGTCTATCTGTGAAGATCATATGGGCAGCCTTTGGATTGGAACCCAGAACGGTCTCAACCGGCTCCGGCACGACGGCTATCTGTTTGATCGATATTTCTACGACCCAGAAGATGAAACGAGCTTGAGTGATAATCTGGTCTGGGATATTTATCTCGACAAGTCCGACAGGCTTTGGATTGCGACTGACGGATACGGTCTTAACCGTTACGATCCAGACAGTGACGCATTTATCCGCTTTTTGGCTGATGCGTCCGATCCCAATAGTCTTTCTCACGACGATGTGACGGCTGTCTTCGAGGACAGATCCGGCCTAATCTGGATTGGAACCCGCAGTGGATTGAACACCTTTGACGGCATCCATCCTATTTTTCAGACATACCTCCATCGTGGCGATGATCCCCAAAGCCTGAGCCATGATGAGATTCTGTCCATTCTCGAAGACCGGCGCGGACAGATATGGATTGGCACATCAGGTGGACTGAACCGGTATGACAGGGAAACAGGCCGCTTCATTTCATATCGGTCTGATCTGTTGAGTCCGGGCAGTCTCACAAGCGATGAAATTTATTGCCTGTTCGAAGATCGATCCGGTGTCCTTTGGATCGGAACAAGGAACGGGATCAACCGTGTCGTGTCTGCGAAAACCCGCTTCCACCATGTCCGAATGGATCCGAAAACTGGGGGCGGTCTCTGTTACGATGCTGTGAATACGATCCTTGAAGATTCTGACGGATTCATTTGGGTCGGCACATGGAAGGGTCTTACCCGGTTTGATCCGAAGAGCCAGCGCTCTGTCCATTTTCTCAAACAAACTAAACAGACCGGTGGTTTAAGTCATGATGAGGTCCTGTCTCTGTATGAAGATCAATCCGGATGTATCTGGATTGGTGTTCGAGGCGGTCTGGATGCATATGACCGAAAGACTGGTCTTTTTACTCATTTTGATGTGGCTTCCAACGATTCGATCCATCTCATTGATGGCGATGTATACACCATTCTTGAAACCAGGCTTGGGCACCTGATGCTTGGCACGGATGGCGGTATATTCAGTTTCGATCCTGAAACAGGGCAGCTCCAGGAATTGGCGATCCAAGGCAAAGATGATAATGGCATTGATGATGTCTTGGTCTGGCGCATCATGCAAGATCAATCAGGTACAATTTGGGCGGCAACGGAAGGAGCAGGACTCATTCGGTATAGCATAGAGGACACCTGCTGGATTCGTCATGGTTGTTTCGGCTGTCCGGATAACAGGATGCACGATTGTCTTGTGCTGTCTCTTTGTGAAGGATCTGACGGCACATTATGGATCGGGACAAATAGTGGATTATGTGCCTTGAATGCAGACCGCAATCTGACGCAAATTTATACAGAACAGGATGGTCTGCCGGGCAATGTTGTGAATGGCATTCTGGAGGACCGCTTTGGTTATCTCTGGATATCCACCAATTCCGGACTGTCGCGGTTCCACCCTGAGTTGTACGCCTTTTGGAATTATGATAGTCATGATGGACTGCAGAGTAACGAGTTTTTTACCGGTTCATGCTGTCAAAGCCGGAACGGAATCATGTATTTCGGTGGTATACATGGAATGAATTTCTTTGATCCTGAGAAAATACAGATCAGATCAACTGCCCCTCCTGTCGTTTTAACAGACTTCAGACTTTTCAATGTATCGGTCCCTATCAAGCCGCCAAATGACCGGCATGCGATTCTTACCAAGACCATTGGCGAGTCGGATCGGCTCAGACTCTCATACCAACACCGCGTGATCTCTTTTTCGTTTTCAGCTCTTAACTATATGTCATCCGATAAGAATCGATATGCCTACATGCTCGAAGGATTCGAAGATCGCTGGAACGATGTTGGTTCGCTCCGTTCCGCCACGTACACCAATCTTCCGTCCGGTTCTTACACATTCAGAGTCCGGGCAGCTAATGCTGACGGTGTCTGGAATATGACGGGTGCTTCCATTAACATTGATGTGGCGCCCCCATTTTGGGAAACGTGGTGGTTTCGCCTGCTTCTCACAGGATCCATATTGACTTTTATCATTTCCGTGTACTCCATCAGAACAAAAAGAATCCGGCGTCATAATCGTGAACTGCAACAATTGAACGCAGCGCTTGAGGAAGAATTTACGGAAAAGCAAAAAGCTGAAGAGGCCCTCAAACAGGCGCATCAGGTTCTGGAAGATCGTGTGAAAGAGAGAACGTTGGCTCTTCAGTCTGCGAACATGGAATTGGAATCGGTTAACCGTGAGCTCAATGATTTTGCATACATTGTTTCGCACGATTTGAAGGCTCCTTTGCGTGCCATCGGATCTCTAGCTGACTGGCTTCAAACCGACTATGCTGATCGATTTGATGCAAAAGGGCGAGAGATGGTCAATTTGCTCATGAATAGAGTTCGTCGAATGAATGGACTCATCGATGGTATATTGCGATATTCGCGTGTCGGCCGCCTCAAGGAAGAGCGGATGAAGGTTGATTTGAATAATCTTGTGCCTGCAGTCATTGATATGATCGCACCACCTGAGCACATCGACGTATGTATCAATTCGATGTTGCCGACACTTTGTAGTGAACAGACTCGAATCAGGCAGGTTTTTCAGAATCTTATTGGGAATGCCGTCAAGTATATAGACAAACAGCGGGGTGTCGTGACCATCGATTGCGTTTCTGAAGATAAAGAATGGCTTTTTACTGTTTCAGACAACGGCCCTGGTATTGATCCGAAATATCAAGAAAAGGTCTTTCAAATCTTTCAAACGTTGGCTCCGCGTGACAGCATTGAGAGTACGGGCATTGGCTTGTCTCTGACAAAAAAAATCATTGAGATGTATGGCGGTCGTATCTGGATCGAATCGGATGGGAAAGCGGGCAGCACGTTCTATTTTACCATCCCGAAGCAAGGGGTGAATGCATGAACAGCACAAAACCTATTATGCTTGTTGAAGATGATCAGGTAGATGGGATGACAGTAAGACGGGCGCTTCAGGATATTCATGTGACAAACCCGTTGATCCGTGTGATCAACGGGGAGGAAGCGCTGACCTACCTCAACGAGCCATCCAATGACCGCCCCTGCGTGATTCTTTTGGATTTGAACATGCCGAAGATGAACGGCATCGAGTTCCTCAAAGCTGCGAAAGCATCGGGCAGTTTACAGACGATCCCGGTCGTTGTGCTGACAACATCGAGCAACGATCAGGACAAAATGGAGAGTTTCGCTTTAAGTGTGGCCGGATATATGATCAAGCCGGTTAATTACATTCAGTTTGTCGAGACAATGAAGACCATTGACATGTACTGGACATTAAGTGAATTACCCGCATGAACATGGGGTCTGATGTGACAGGGAGATGACTGTATGGATGCGCAACAGAAATGCGTACTCATAATTGAAGATGATGACATCGATCGCAAGGCTTTCAGCAGGATGGTCTCATCTCAACAACTTGACTATGATTGTACTTTTGCAACTTCAATCGCGGAAGCTAAAAACCAATTAGAAAAATGTCGGTTTGATATTATCGTGGCCGATTTTCATCTGGGCGACGGCACAGCCATTGACATTTTTCCCCATATCGGCGACACGCCCATCATCCTTGTGTCAGGAGAGGGAGACCAGGATGTTGCGATTAAAACGATGAAGGCTGGTGCTTTTGATTATTTGATTAAGGATCAGGAAAATCATCATCTTCAGCTATTGCCCATGACCATAGAGAATGCGCTGGTGCACAAGGGAACACGCGATCAGCATCGGTTGTTGTCGCACGCTATTATGAGTAGTAATGACAGCGTTTTTATTACAGATACCGAGGATCGAATTATCTTTGTAAATAAAGCGTTTTGTGAGACCTACGGATATGATGAAAGCTTTGTGATCGGTCAAAACGTCAAAATGATTCTCAATGGATCAGAAGTAGAAAAAAAACAACACTGCGTTCTCCACACTCATGATTGTGGGTGGACGGGTGAGGCTTTGCACAGAAAAAAGGATGGGACACTGTTTCCGGTGCATGTGTCTCAATCCACAGTCATGGACGATCGGGGGTGCCAGTCAGCTATTGTCAATATCGCTTGTGATATTACACATCAGAAAGATATTGAGGCGAAGCTTCGGGATGGAGAGGAAAAATATCATAGTTTGTTTGAAAAAGCCGGAGATATGATCGCTGTGCTGGACATTGATGGTGTCATTCTAGAGCTGAGCCAGCAATTCGAGAAAGAGAGCGGATACAAACGCCAGACCTTCATCGGAAAAGATGCCATCAGGTGCGGACTGATTTCTGAACGAACCCGGGACGTTGCCAGAGCGCAGATGGCCCTGTTACGACAGGGAAGAGCAACCTCGACTTTTGAGGTTGAGGGGGTCCGCAAGAATGGCGATTTGATTCCGTACGAGGTCATGGCTGTGCCGATTCGGAGAAATGGAGATATTATTGCCATTCAGGCCATTCTGCGTAATGTCAAGATGAGACGGCAAGCCGAAAAGGAAGTTGGAAAAGTCAATCGCGCACTCAGAACATTGAGCGCGTGTAACAAGATCTTGATACGTGCTGCCAATGAGATGGACCTTTTTAGCCGTGTCTGTGATGTGTTGGTCAATGTCGGCGGCTATCATTTGGCTTGGGTCGATCTGATTGAAGAAAATATGAAGAACCGCATTCACGCCACAGCAAGTCTTGCATGCGGGGCTGTGCAAAAAGAATCAATGCGTCTGCCATGGGATGCCATGAACGGTGAGCAGACCCTTATTTATCAAACCGTTGCTACACGCAAACCTGTGATCATCACAGATTGCCGGAACCATCCCGATGTGTTCCCATGGTGTTGTGAAATGATGCACGCATCAGGCGGATCAGCCATTGGACTTCCCCTTATTGGAAACGAGCAGACTCTTCTGGGTTTGCTTTGTATCTACGCGACAGATCTTGATGCGTTTCACAACGAAGAAGTCCTGCTCCTCAAAGAGCTTGCAGATGATCTGGCTTTCGGAATTACGGTCTTGCGGACACGCGACGCCCACGAAGCCATCCAGGAGGCCCTCAGGGCAAGCGAAGAAAAGTACCGGTCGATCACCGAGAACATTAACGCCGGTATTTTTAGAATCGCGCCCACAAAGAACGGTTCGTTCCTGGAAGCGAATCCCGCCTTGGCCGAGATTCTCGATTATCCTGATCGTGATGCACTAATGGAAAAAGATATGGCTGACCTGTTCCAGCAGCAGAGTGACTGGACTGGCTATGTCCAGTGTCTTGAAAATGAAGGATACATCAAAGATAAGGTTTATTCACTCGTTCAACGTGACAATAAACCCATATGGTGCGCCATGACCGGAGTGGCAGTACGCGATCATTCTAACAATATCAAATGCTTTGACGGCATTATTGATGATATCACTCAACGGAAACATATGGAAGAGGAGATCGAACGGCGGCAGCAATATCTTGAATCGGTTCTCTACAACGCGCCGGATGCCATTGTGGCCTTCGATGACCAAATGCGGATTATTGAATGGAATCGGGGTGCCGAGGATATTTTCGGATACCAGAAGGTTGAAGTTCTTGGGCTCAACATCGATGATGTCGTAAGTCACAGCGAAACGAGGAAAGAATCGAGACAGTTTTCTCAAGATCTGATTGCAGGAAAACACATTCCTGCACAAGAATGTATCCGGAGTCGTAAAGACGGCGAGTCCGTTGATGTGATTCTATCAGGGTCTCCCATTTATATCGGAGATAGATTGCAGGGTGCAGTCGCGGTATACACTGATATTACCAAACGGAAGCGCGCCGAAGAGGAGCATGAGCGAATGCAGGAGCAATTGCTTCAGGCTCAGAAGATGGAGGCGGTGGGGATACTTGCCGGTGGGGTGGCGCATGATTTCAACAATTTGTTGACAGCGATCCTTGGATGCGTGGATATGGCCATGATGGATGTGGACAAGGACAACACTGTCTACCATGACCTGGGTGAAATCCAGGTGGCGGCGCAGCGCGCAGCCGACCTCACCAGCCAGCTTCTATTATTCAGTCGGAAGCAACCCATGCAATATTCCAGCGTCAATCTGAACCGGACAGTGCGGGATCTGCTCAAGATGCTACACCGTCTCATCGGAGAGGATGTGAAAGTCGTGACCGATCTGGCGCCTGATCTGTGGACTGTGCGTGCAGACCAGGGGACCCTGGAACAGGTTTTGATGAACCTGTCAGTGAACGCGCGCGACGCCATGCCGG
>CAZDVF010000163.1:0-6293 GCA_964508725.1 uncultured bacterium
GTCCAGTTTAGGATCGAGAACCACTAGCTGAGCTAGTGGTTTGAAGATCAATCAGCACCACGGCACGACATCCCAGGCACGGACTTTGCAAGACTTCCCGTTGCATTTTTTACTTGATCTTTACAAAAACGGGGTGTATTTTATTAAACCATTGAGATAAGCGGAATGAGCATGCAGGACGCAATGCAGAAAAACACATTACTGAAACGGTTAATCCATCAACTTCGCATGTGGGACGTCTCCATGTGCCGGTTTATTTCAAAGTGGAACGGCAAGCGTCCCATCGATGCTTTTATGTACGGCGTCTCCCACTTCGGATACGGATATGCTTACCCTGTAATCTGCATTCTGATCTCGACTCTGGATTGGGCCAACACCCGTCTGCTCATTCCTGTGGGTCTCTCGTCATTTGCCATCGAGCATACTGCCCAGCGCCTGATGAAACGAGCTTTCAAACGCATCCGTCCATGCATAGCCGTTCCTGGCATCAAGAATCTCATGCCGACCTGGGATGAGTTCAGTTTTCCCTCTGGGCATGCTGCCGGTGCGTTTCTCATGGCCACCGTGCTCAACCATTTCTACCCCGTGCTCATGATTCCCTGCTACGCTGCCGCCACAGTCATCGGCCTCTCGCGTGTCTACAACGGAGCACACTATCCCAGTGACGTTATGGCCGGATCATTCCTGGGCTTCTGCAGCGCCCGTCTGGGAATCATCCTCTTCATTTGACTTGGAATCCTGCCGCAAAGCCTCTCGAACAAAATAAATCCATACGTCCAATCTGCCAGACAAGATCGAATAGACACAACGACGTGTTCCTCTTGCATGCGGCAAATACGTTAGGTCTGAACGGACTGCTTGGAACTGTAAAAGGGATAATGGTGTCGAGCATTGATCATATGGCGGGACGACACAATCTGCGTCGTTGACATCGAAGTCCTAATATTTTCCGTTGTGCATCATTGGTATCATGATTAAAAAAAGTCTGTCTGATCTCCTAAAACCATCCTGGATTCCCAATAAAATATCTTGGGAATGACATCCACAATCCCTGTCATTCCCGCAATCTTCAAGCGGGAATCCACCTTATTATTTGAATTTTAACCAATTTTTTATTCCATGGTCTCCATGATGCACAACGGATTAAAAATAATACCAAATCGTCCGATAATCCTTCATATTCTCTCCCCGTCGTTTCATCTCACCCAAATATTCGTAAATGGACACATCGACATCGATGTACGTTTCAGCAAGGGACAGATTTTTTTCCCACGGATGGAATTCGTAGACACGCCGTCCGTCGGGCAATATCGTCAAGATAGAATGATGCTGGAGCGCCCGCAGATAATTTTTACCCAGTCCGGGGACATTATAGACCGGTTCGTCTGTGCGGCTGAGTCCCGGAAGAAGCCGCGCCTCCTCCTTAATCTCCTGACGGAGCCGCGCCAGGGGCACGCGATATTTCCTGGTTTCCTCTTTGCCCTTGGTGTTGAACGTGTAGTAGGGTTCAACGCCGATAGAGCGGAGTGTTCTGCGCAGGGTCGCCAGTTCGAAACGCCTGCTGTTTTCAACAGTAAAAACCGCCTGGTTGTAGACTGAGATGCCTCGCATACGAAATTGCTGGACAGCTTCCATCGCCTCTGGTGTGACTTCGTAAGGATGCTCAAAATGGGTCACCAGCGCTATGCTCCTTCTGGCAGGAACACGATACCTGGCGATCACATCCAGGAGGGACTGGGTTATGCGCTGGGGCAGCACCACAGGTGTGCGCGACCCGATGCGTATGCGCTCAATGTGCGGGATCTGTGCCAGGCGGCTCAGGATGCCGTCGATCCGGCTGTCACTCATGACCAGGGGATCGCCTCCTGTAATCAACACCTCTGTGATGGCGGGATGCTCTTCCAGCCACTGATAAGCCTCCTCCATCTTCTGTTTTGACGCCATGGCCCTGGGCGCCAACACGTCGGTAATCTCCCAATTGCGCTGACAGTAGACACAAATCTGGCTGCACGTGTTGTAGGGTTTGAGAATCACGATGCTTGGATATCGCCGTGTAATCAGATCAACCGGCGATGTGTCGTTCTCAAGCATGAAGTCGAACGAGCGGTCTTTATCATCTTTGTAAGCCAGCATGGCCTTGACGTAATCAATGGGCGGAATGACCTGCGCCCGAACAGCATGATCACGCCGTCTGTGGGATTCATAGTCCATCAGCGACACATAATAAGGCGTGATGCCGAATGGGAGATTGCCCTCTCTGGCCTTGTCAATCGCTTCACGTTCTTCGTCAGACAGCTTGATGAGTGCAGCCAGGTCGTCAGACGTCCGGATCACATGTTTCAAGTGCCAGTGATAATCCATCCAGTCATCCTTGCTTGCGCCAAACGCCTTGCGAATGCGGCGCCGGTTCTCGGCGCGGATGCGCTGGATGGTCTCGTCCAAACCGGTGGGATATTTGCGCATGGCGGACAGACTGCGTTCGCCCATTTGGTCCAATTCCTCCGAACGGAGAATGGCCGCATCCCGGCCCGTTTTCTTCACAAAATTTGGATACGTCTCCTGATCGTAAATACCACTCCTTCCCTGCATGCCATTGAACAGATAGTACATTTCCTCAAAAAAACCGTCGTGCAGGTTATCTGGCAGTTTATCCCACTCTTCACGAGCCAGATGCCACAGCAATTTTAAAACACTGAACCTGACGAGCCGTTCGCTCCGGACCGAAACGAGCTTCCGAAACAATGACAGACATTGGTTCTGCAGAGCAAACTCCAGCGGCTCCAGCCTGTGACCGTCTCGGTTCATCCTCAGAGACTGTTCACTGATGAATCCAAGAATGGCATGCCTTGCGGCGGGCAAATCCTGTGCATCCTTAAGTATTCCGTAAATGGTGGGATGACTCCTGAACATGCGATTCAGTTTATGCTTTCGAAACAAAGGCAACCTCCTCGAAATTTATTTTTCAAATGACACAATGACTTGTCAAAATGGTTGGTGTGTGAAAATAACGATATAAAAACCAGAGCCATGCATTCTGGATACATCCAATTGGAGAAGAAGTGACATGACTTTAAGTTTTGTCAAGAGATCAGAGCTTTGAGCTCATCCAAGATCTTCAAGGCTTCCAGGGGAGTGATAGCATTGACATCAATCGACTTGATCCGGTCGCGCAGAGCGCGCTCTTCCTGTCCAAATATATTCAACTGGGGCTCGGCCACCTTGAGCGGCGCATGCGCGCCCAGAGCCAGCTTGGGCAGCGCATTGGGCGTCAGCTCGCCTGCTTCAAGATTGTGGAGCACCTCTTTGGCCCGGGTAATGACCTCGGCGGGCAGACCGGCCAGTCGCGCCACCTGAATGCCGTACGAGTGGTCGCATCCGCCTTCGATGATTTTTCGCAGGAATACAATGCGGTCACCCCACTCCCTGACTGCCACATTGTAGTTCTTTACACGATCGAGAACCAGCGCCAGTTCCGTCAACTCGTGGTAATGTGTGGCGAACAATGTTTTTGCACGGACTCTGGATTCGCTGTGCAGGTATTCAGCCACTGACCAGGCGATAGAAAGCCCGTCAAAGGTGGAAGTGCCCCGGCCGATCTCATCCAGAAGGATGAGACTCTTGGTCGTGGCGTTGTTGAGGATGTTGGCGGCCTCATGCATTTCAACGAGAAATGTCGACTCACCGCCCGCCACATTATCGTGCGCGCCGACGCGGGTGAAAATCCGGTCGGTGACGCCGATGCGGGCCGAAACCGCTGGCACAAAACTCCCGATCTGGGTTAAAAGGACGATGAGGCCAACCTGCCGGATGTACGTGGACTTGCCCGCCATGTTGGGTCCTGTGATGATGAGAATCTGGTTCTGCGTGCAATCGAGTGTCACATCGTTGGGGATGAAGGATTCACCCGGCGGCAGCAGCGTCTCGACCACGGGATGCCGCCCCTCTTCGATGTGGATCGTATCGCCGTCGTCCACTTGCGGCTTGACGTACTGTTTCTCTCGGGCCACGTCGGCAAACGAGAGAAGCGCATCCAGCTGGCCGATGCGCCGTCCGTTCTCCTGAATCGGCTCGGCAAAACCGGCAACAAAGTGGCGGAGATCTTCAAACAGTTCCTGTTCGAGAGCCACAAGTCGCTCTTCAGCGTGGAGGATCTTCTCCTCCATCTCCTTGAGCTCCGGCGTGATGAACCGCTCGGCATTGACCAGGGTCTGTTTCCGGATGTAGTCTTGTGGAACTTTGGCCAGGTGGGGCTTGGTCACCTCGATGTAGTATCCAAAGACGCGGTTGTACCCTACTTTGAGTGATGGGATGCCTGTCCGTTCGCGCTCTGTTTTTTGGAGCCGGGCAATCCACTCCTTGCCTGAGGAGGCCAGCTCTCGCAATTGATCAAGTTCTGCATTGTACCCCGGACGGATAATGCCTCCGGATGTAATCTGCGCCGGGGGATCGTCTGTCAGAGCTTCGGCGATACGGTTGGAGGCCTCTTCGCATCCGTCGAGGGCGTCAAGGATCTCAACCAGCATCGCTACGGAGAAAGCGGACATATCTTCGGCAACGTCTGGGACAGTTTCCAGCGACCGACGCAGAGCGTCCAGGTCGCGGGGCGTTGCACGCAGCGTGACCACTTTGGTGATAAGCCGCTCAAAATCGCCTGTCTCCCTCAGACGACGGACCAGACTGCCGCGAATATCGTGCGCTTCCGCCAATTCGGCAACGCTGTCCAGCCGAGCGCGGATGGGTTCCACTCTGTTGAGGGGACGTCTGAGCCACGACGCCAGCGTCCGGCCGCCCATGGGCGTTCGCGTACGGTCGATGACCGACAGGAGCGTCCCTTCTCTTTGTCCGGACATCAGGGCCGATGTGAGTTCCAGATTCCTCCGCGTGGCCGCGTCCAGGTGCATGAATGTGTCGTCCTGATACCGGACAAGCCTGCGGATGTGTGCCAGCTCGACCTTTTGGGTTTCCTGGAAGTAGTTTAGGACCACGCCGGCGGCGGCCAGGCCGGCGTCCAGATCATCACAGCCGAATCCTTTCAGCGACGCGGTTCCGAAATGGCGGGTCAGAATCTCAAAGCCCGAATCCCTGCGGAAGAGCCATCCTGGTTGCTTGGTCAGCACAGGGGGTGTTGGATCCCTTTTCAGAAGGTCCTTTAGCTGGTCGGTAAATTCGTCCGAAATGAGGATCTCCGCCGGGCCGATGGACTGGATTTCTTCCAACAGATTGCGGACAGAACACTCCGTGACGAAGAAATCCCCCGTGGAGACATCGGCCGAGGCCAGTCCGCAGAGATCGTCCCGAAAAGAGATGGCTGAGAGGTAATTGTTTCGGCTGGACTCCAGCAGGTTATCCTCCACTGCCGTGCCCGGCGTCACCACGCGGATCACTTCACGCTTCACGATTCCCTTGGCCAGTTTGGGATCTTCAACCTGCTCACAAATGGCGACACGGTGTCCGGCGCGAACCATCTTGACCAGATACCCTTCCAGCGCATGGTGGGGGAATCCGGCCAGAGGCACGTCACCCGCCTTGCCGTGACCTCGGGAGGTCAGGGTGATGCCCAACACTTTGGCGCCGATCCGGGCATCCTCATAAAACATCTCGAAAAAATCACCCATGCGGAAGAAGACCACGGCATCGCGGTGCTGCGCCTTGACAGCGTTGTACTGGGTCATCAATGGTGTCTCATTTCTGACGGATTTCTTTGATCTTGCCATGGACGTGTATGGATTGTGATTGGTTAAAAAGCGGAAAACTGAGACACCTTAAGATAATACAAAACAAGAAGAAAAGCAACACTTTTCCAGGAGTGACAAAATCCAGATTCAGCCACTGACACAATATTTCTCGCGGGCGGTCGTTCTTTTTCATGTGTGGGATTCGGATCTGGACATGAGAAAACAAGGGAGGCACCCATGACATCATCACTGAAGTGGACCTGTCTGTTCTGCGCTGCTGCGCTGCTTCTGACGCACTGCGAAAAGGGACCCACAGAGGTTGATTCGCCCGTGCATGAAACATTCCAGATCGCCCAGGTGATGACCGATTCCAATGTTATCGACGGCCTGCACGAACAGGGTATGACAACCACAGACAATGACAGTATCGCGCAGCGGATGAACCGGGCCTTGCGCCGCCTTGATGGCATGCTTGACAGGGTCCACGATATTGTGCGGCGTCACGATCATGCCGAGGCGAAGGGCCTCTACTTTGAGGCGCGCCAGGCTCAGGCCGAAGCCATTGTTGCAGCCAGGCAGGACAGCTTTGATGTGGCGTTTGAGTGGATTCAGAAAAGC
>CAZDVF010000164.1:0-6255 GCA_964508725.1 uncultured bacterium
CTTAAAGTAGGCAGGTATCTACCGTCCGGTTTAGGATCAAGAACCACTAGCTGAGCTAGTGGTTTGAAAATCAATCACACGCACTACTCTCTTTATATGAGTCTTTTCGATTCTGGTTTTCTCAATATAATCGCTTTTTTTCTTGCATTTTTCCCAAAGATGTGTAATTTCTTACATCATCCTAGGAGGAGAGGTTATGATCATTTCTCACTTTTCCATTCAGGGCTTTAAGTCTATCAATAAACTTGAATTACCCCTTGATCCAAAAATCACTGTTCTCATCGGACCCAACGAATCAGGCAAAACAAACATCCTCAAGTCCTTTCAAACCATCCGCCCCGATCATGACTTAAGTTCTGAAATGACATGTCAATACTCGGATCTATATCTTGAATCCAAATCCCCACAGCTCAACGTGACATTGACCAAATTCACCCGAGAAGAACAAGGTAAACTTGTCAAGATATTTGACGGATTTCGGTCCCTCGATTCATTTACCATCCAAAGGGCTGGGCCGGACATGACCGATTATAAAATACTGGCTGATGATAAAATTCTAACCCTTGGAAACATCAAACCCCTCTTTGAATTAATGCCAAAGATTATCTACTTTGATACCATTCCGATGATTAAAGATCGCGTCGACATGGAAAGCCTGGTAAAAGAGGGTAAAGATACAGAAACAGAGAGAAATTTACTTAAAATCGGTGGCGTGGACGACCCGGCCATTATCTTTGAAGACACCATGCGGGGCCGGCGAGCGACTGAAGAAACAAGCCGTGAAATCACTCAGCGCATCAGGGAAGTCTGGACCCAGGAACCCAGCCTGGAGATCAAACTAAGGGTGAACGGCCAACTCATGTACATTGATTTTAGCGATGAAACAACGGTCTACGATACACCCAAAAGTCGTTCTCCCGGATTTCTTTGGTACCTCTCGTTCTACATCAATTTTATTGCTAAAACACAAGAAGCCAAGGCCAACGAATACATCTTTTTACTGGATGAACCAGGTCTTCATCTGCATCCGTCAGGTCAGAAAGATTTAACACATTTACTGGAAGACCTGGCAGAAAAGAATCAATTGATTTACTCAACACATTCGCCATTCATGATCGACAGAAACACTCCGGAACGGGTTCGACTCGTCACCAAGGAATTAAAAGGAACCCAGGTGGATCCGGAGGCCTACCGAGAAAACTGGCGCCCATTGCGACAATCCATCGGGTTGACTGTCGGTGATCTTTTCTTCTTTAATACCAAAGGCATCGTCCTTGAGATTCCCCACAAAAAATCAACCAAGTTCGGGAAACCAAATAAAAAAGGGTAACGTAATGAATCGTTACCCTTGTGCATTGAGAAAAGACGTGCCTTTATGGCTGATTACGAATCGGCTTCTTTTATCTCGTCATTCGTATCGTTCGGGCTCTTCTCCTCCGAAGTCGCCTTCTGCTTTTGAGATTTGACCTTTTTCGTATCGTTCGAACCAGCCTAGATATCAGACGCCTTCTTCTCGTTCTTCGTCTTTGCAGATTTGGATGATTCTTCCGGATTCTCTATTTCTTCATCCTTATCAGCTTTCGCCTTGCGCTTTTTCTTTGTGTCTTCCTTGGCTTCTTTGGCTTTATCTTTTGCTTTTTTCTTCTTGCTAGCCGTTTCAAAACCAACCAGTTCCAAGATAGCCATCCGCGCTCCGTCACCTTGCCTCTGACCCAGTTTTACAACCCGCGTATATCCCCCAGGCCTCTCAGAAAATTGGGGAGCAATATCGTTGAAGAGGATTTGCACGATACGCCGTTCTCGCAGGGTTTTCAATGCAATGCGTCTGGCATGAACTGTATCATTCTTGGCCAAAGTAATCAGACGCTCGGTCACGCGACGCGCCTCTTTTGCCTTGACCTCAGTGGTTGTGATGTGTTTGCGCTCAAACAGCGCAGCAGAAAGATTACACAATGTGGCCTTACGATGCGAAGCTGTTCGGTTCAGACTTTTTCCTGCTTTACGGTGTCTCATGAATCAGATTCTCCTCGTCACCAGTCTCCCCATCAAGAAGACTCGCTCTTCAAATATTTTTCCACATCCATCCCAAAGTGAAGACTTTTTTCTTCCAATATTTTTGAAAGTTCCTGAAGTGACTTTCGTCCAAAATTCCGGAACTTGAGCATCTGGCTCTCATCACGTCGCACCAAATCTCCAATTGTTTGGATATTGGCAGCTTTCAGACAATTGTGAGAACGGACAGACAATTCAAGCTCTTCTACGCTCATCTTGAGAAGCTTTCTTATCCTGAGAGCATCCTCGTCGATCTGCGCGACTTCCTCTTCCTGTTCAGGTACGACTTCGAATCCGATAAAGAGCTCGATGTGATCTTTGAGGATTTTACCAGCGTATGTTAACGCATCATCGGGCATCACGCTACCGTTGGTCTCCAATTCGATGATCAACCGTTCATAATCGGTACGGTGACCAACACGGGTGTTCTCAACAAAATAATTCACCTTGCGAATGGGATTGAAAACCGCGTCAAGTGGAATGGTGCCAATGGGTTGATCAGGAAGCTTGTTCTCTTCTGCCGGGACGTACCCGCGACCCCGACCAATTTTTAACTCAAGTGTGAAATCGGCGTCTTCATTCAATGTTGCGATATGATGATCAGGATTTAATATCTCCAAATCCGCAGTCTCCTTCATCAAATCGCCGGCCTTGAACTCCACCGGTCCTTTCAGCTTCATCAGTACGCGATCCGGGCGCTTGTTCAGCAGTTTAATCCATACCTGCTTCAAGTTTAGAACAACTTCTGAAACATCCTCAACAACACCTGGAATCGTCGAAAATTCATGCTGAACGCCATCAACCCGAATCTGAGTAATTGCTGCTCCCTGAAGAGAAGAAAGGAGAACCCGACGAAACGCATTCCCCAGGGTTACGCCAAAACCTCTCTCAAGTGGTTGCAACACAAACCTGCCATACGTGCTGGAATATGTTGCCTCATCCCGCTCAATGCCTTCCGGCATTTGAAAAGTCGAACGACTCATGCAATTCGCCCTCAAAGATTAGATCAATGCTACTTTGAATACAGCTCAACGACCAGGTTTTCGTTAAATGTGACTGGAATATCTTCCCTGCTCGGAATCTCGAGCAGAGTTCCGGTCAAATTGGCTTTGTCCAAACTGAGCCATGGGAGCTGCTTGCCTTCTTTGATTCTCCGCATCGCACTGTGGACCGATTCCAGCTTTCGGCTTCTATCCCTCACTTGCACCACATCGTTCGGTTTTAACTGATATGAAGGAATGTCCACGTAACGACCATTAACCATGAAGTGACGATGCCGTATCTGCTGTCTGGCTGCTGCTCTGGACGAGGCAAAACCCAACCTGAACACGATATTGTCCAAACGGCTTTCCAACATCTTGAGTAGGTTCTCGCTGGTAATTCCCTTTTTCTGATTGGCCTTTTCAAAAATTTCCCGAAATTGGGCCTCAAGCAAACCATAATAGCGCTTGATTTTTTGTTTTTCTCTGAGCTGCTGACCATAATTGGAAAACTTGCCCATCCTGCGCGTCTTGCCATGCTGACCGGGCGGATAACCCCGTTTTTCAAAGCTGCATTTAGCCGTTAGGCAACGCTCACCCTTGAGAAAAAGTTTATCGCCTTCTCGACGACAGAGTTTACACACTGAACCGCGATATCTTGCCATTCGAATCCTCTTCTACTACTTAAACCCGGCGCCGCTTGGGCGGCCGGCAACCGTTGTGCGGAATCGGTGTTACGTCCTTGATAAAAGAAATTTGTAGACCCGTAGCCTGTAACGATCTGATGGCGGCCTCGCGACCAGATCCAGGACCTTTTACCATGACATTTACTTTACGCAACCCCATATCCATCGCCTCTTTGGCTGCTTGTTTTGCCGCCAGCTGAGCTGCGAAAGGTGTGTTTTTTCGTGCACCTTTGAATCCTGCCCGGCCTGCTGTGGCCCACGAAATGACATTCCCGTAATTATCTGTCAACGTGATAATGGTATTATTAAAAGTCGCCTTGATGTGAGCCTGGCCTTCAGACTCGACTTTTTCTTTTTTCTTTTTTCGAACTTTTTTGGGCGATGCCAATCCGATCCTCCTTATTCTTTACGAAATCAAGACGATACAATCTACCGTTTTCGTTTTCCAGCCACGGTTTTCTTTCGACCCTTCCGGGTTCGCGCATTGGTACGTGTTCGCTGACCCCGAACGGTCAACCCGCGACGATGGCGCAATCCACGATAACACCCAATATCCATCAGTCGTTTGATATTCATGGTGATTTCGGTTCGTAGCGCCCCTTCAACCTTGAAATTGGCGTCGATGACGGCACGTATTTTCGCAACGTCCGCATCCGATAATGCATTGACACGTTGGTCTGGATTGACACCCGCCTCAGCCAAAATTTTCCTTGATGTGGTGAACCCAATCCCGTAAATATACGTCAATGCCGCTTCGATCCTTTTGTCCTTGGGAAGATCAACACCAGCTAAACGAGCCAATTTAACTCCTCACTGAAATATTCGATAACTGGACTGTCACCCCTGCCGCTGCTTATGGCGGGGATTCGAACAAATCACGCGCAGCACACCTCGGCGACGCACAATCTTGCATTTATCACACATTTTCTTAACAGATGCTCGCACTTTCATAATAAAGCCTCAAGCTATTTGTATCTATATACGATACGCCCTCGTGTCAGATCGTAAGGAGACAACTCAATTGTTACCTTGTCTCCTGGCAGAATCTTGATGAAATGCATCCTCATTTTACCCGACACATGGGCCAGTACTTTGTGTCCACTCTCCAACTCGACCCTGAAGGTTGCGTTGGGCAGAGTCTCAAGAATTGTTCCATCCACTTTGATTGGTGGTTCTTTTGCCATGTCGTTCTCCCTATGGCGTCTCGATACCCATTGTCAAAATTTCCGGTTTCCCCTCCGTAATCAGAATCGTATGCTCAAAATGCGCTGAAGGTTGACCGTCTTTTGTCGTGACGGTCCATCCATCATCAAGAAAGCTCACTTCATGCGATCCCATGTTCACCATTGGTTCAATGGCAAAGACCATTCCCGCACACAATTTTGGTCCGGTATGAGATGGTCCGTAATTGGGAATCTGTGGCTCCTCGTGCAATTGTTTACCTATACCGTGGCCAACCAGGGCCCGCACAACTGAGTATCCTTTGGACTCCACATAATTCTGCACCATATGTCCAATATCTGAGAGCCGGTTACCTGCTCGACATTGGCGGATACCCCGATGGAGAGCTCTCCGTGTTGCTTCCAATAATCGCCGCCGATCATCCGAGACATCGCCTATCGGATAGGTTTTAGCCGCATCCGAATAGTATCCGTCGATAATAACGCCAATATCGATGCTGACAATTTCTCCATTTTTAAGAGCGTGCGAACCTGGGATGCCGTGAACAACCTGATTCTCAACCGAAGCGCAAATCGTGGCCGGATATC
Source organism: uncultured bacterium (assembly GCA_964508725.1). Lineage (GTDB taxonomy): Bacteria > Zhuqueibacterota > QNDG01 > QNDG01 > DSAB01 > CAZDVF01. The sequence continues at coordinate 5,488 of CAZDVF010000164.1, forward strand.
CATTGTATCCTTTAAAGGCCGGCTTGCCCCCACCAGAGAGAATCACATCTTCGGCTACCTCGTCCAGCTTCTTTGTTGTGACTTTCGGACCGATGATTTGTTCGATTTCATGAAACGTACGCACCAGAAGAGCGGCGCTCCGTCTCATCTTGGCGATCTCATCTTCGGTCTTAATGGGAATCATTTCTGATTTGGGCTTAACCCCAAGTCCCGGACAATGCGTCCAAAAACATCGTCGGGCGATCCAAGACCGTTGATGGTCTTGAGAAGCCCTTTCCGCTGATAATATGAAATCAAAGAACGTGTCTGCTCTTCGTACACCGTCAACCGATGTCGAACCGTTTCTGGTTCATCATCCTTACGCCGAATCAGTCGCCCCCGGCATGTGGGGCACACATCGCTTCCACCGGTTGTTTCGTTTTTTTGCACAACATCGCCGCACCCTTTACAGACCAGCCTTTGCGACAAACGTCGGACAATTTCTTCGTTGGGAACATCCACTGAAATCACAGTGTCTATTCCGATGTCCATTGCCTCGAGCATGGCATCGAGTCTTTCGGCTTGTACAACCGTTCGAGGAAATCCGTCAAGAAGAAATCCCTCGGCGCAATCCTCGCCCTTTAACCTCTCACCCACCAAATCGACAATCAGATTGTCAGGAACAAGCTCACCCTTGACCATGTATGCGTGCGCTTTCTTTCCCAAAGAAGTCTTTTTGGCTACAGCCTCCCGAAGCATGTCTCCAGTTGAAATATGCTTCCAACCAAA
>CAZDVF010000165.1:0-6237 GCA_964508725.1 uncultured bacterium
CAGTGTTACAATCAATTCGACGAGTGTAAATCCGTCTTCTTTTTGAAACGATTGCTGATCGACAAACTGAACAGCGATCCAAACGTTAACGTCCGTCTGGCAGTTGTGGATGCTCTCTATCTCTTCGTCGATCAGCCGGGCGTCCGCGAAGCGCTCGTGGCCTCCCTCTCGCGGCAGACGTCCCCCCTGATTCAGATCGGCCTCATCGATCTGCTGGTCCGGGTGAAAGAAGCACGGGCGCTCCAGGCGATGCGGCAACTCATCACCGACCAGACCACCGATCAGTCGGTGCGGCAACACGCCAGCCAGCGCATTGAAGAACTCATTTGAAAGGACTTGTGCCATGAAACGATACACCGTCATTGGATGCATTCTCGCCCTCGTTATCGCGGCGGCCCTCTCTGAAGCGCGCCCCGTGGACAAGCGCGAGACCATCGAGAAAACGTTTCGCTTTAAAAATCCCGCCGCCCGTAATCTGCTGGTGGTTGACAACATCTGGGGATCTGTCACCATCACGGGGACGACCGGAAACGACGTCATTGTGAAAGTGGAGAAAGTCATCAACGCACGGACAGACAGTGAAATCGCAGAAGCCGAATCTCTGGTCTCCCTCGAGATCAATGAGGAGGACGCCCTGATCGAGCTGTATGTGGATGGACCCTTCCGCGACCACCACAACCGGTCGCGGCGCTGGCGTAAATTGCAGCGCTCGGATGTGGAAGTCCACTACACCTTCGAGATCCAGGCGCCCAAATCAGTGCATCTGGACATCTCCACCGTGAACGATGGAGAAATAACAGTCACAGGGATTGATGGAGACTACGACGTCCACAACGTGAATGGCGACATCAGCATGAACCGCATCGGCGGATCCGGCGACGTCTACACCGTGAACGGCGAGGTTACCGTGGACTTTACACGGAATCCGAAGCAAAACAGCCGGTTCGGCACACTCAATGGTGAACTGAAGCTCCACTTTATGCCCGACCTTTCGGCCGACTTCCATCTGAAAACCTTCAACGGCGAAATCTTCTCGGACTTCCCTGTGAGTTATCTGCCCATTCAGGGAAAAACTGTGACGAATCAAAAGGATGGAAAGTACATCTACAAAACCGGCCGGACCATGGCCGTCCGCACAGGCAAGGGCGGACCCGAAATCCTGCTGGACGGGTTCAACGGCGACATGTACATCCTGGAGAAGGATTAACAAATGATACTGCGGAATAACCTGATCGTATCGTTGCGAAATGCGCGCAAACACTTGGGATACACATTTCTCAATGTCGCCGGACTGACCATCGGTCTCACGGCGAGCATCCTCATCCTGCTCTTTGTCTTGCACGAGCGAAGCTACGACCGGTTTCACGCAAACGCCGACCGCATCTGCCGCGTGGCCGTCCGGGCCAGGCTCGGCAACACACGCATCGATCAGACTTTCACGCCCGCCATCCTGACGCCGACGCTGCTTGAAGAGTTCCCGGAAGTTGTCCGTTCCGTACGCTTCCGGAACAACTCGCGCGGCATCCTGGTGAAAGTGGACGACCGCACGTACAACGAACAGCGGGTCACAGCCGTTGACGCCGCCGTGTTCCAGGTTTTCAGCTTCCCTTTCATCCACGGCGATCCGAAAACAGCGCTGGCCGAACCCAACACAACCGTGCTGACCGTGTCCACAGCGCGGAAATACTTCGGGGACGCGCATCCCGTGGGGCAAACGTTAACGATCGGAGATGTTGATTTCCGGGTGACCGGGATTATCGAGGACATTCCCGACAACGCGCATTTTCACTTCGACATCTTCAATTCGATCATCACATTCAACACCATCAACAGCACACACTGGTTTGACAACAACTACAAAACCTATATCCAGCTTCAAGAGGATTGCACTGTAGCGGACTTTGAAGCCAAACTGCCCGAGTTTGTCAAAACGCATCTCTGGGAAGGACAGGATTATGCCGCCTGGGTCGATCAGGGCAACTTTTGGGAGTACTATCTTCAGCCTCTGACCGACATCCACCTCAACTCGGATCTGCGCGGCGAGTTTGAGCCCAACGGAAACGCAGCCTATGTCTCGGTTCTCACTGTCATCGCCGTGTTCATTTTGCTCATCGCTGTCATGAATTACATGAACCTGGCCACGGCCCGCTCGGCCGGCCGCGCCCGCGAGGTCGGCATCCGCAAGGTCGTGGGTTCATTACGCCGGCCGCTGATCGGTCAATTTCTTGCAGAATCGGTGATGTCGAGTCTTTTCGCTCTAACGTTGGCTCTTATAAACGTCGAGATCCTCCTGCCGTCTTTCCGGAATCTGGTGAGCCGCCCCGGAATCCGGATACCCTATCTCGAGCAACCCCTCATTCTGGCGGGACTTGTGGGATTCGGCCTGGTCATCGGTATCATCTCCGGATCGTATCCCGCTTTTTTTCTTTCGTCCTTTCAGCCGATTTCCGTGCTGGCCGGCAAACTGCGGAGCGCATCACGCAACATCCGGTTGCGGAATGGCCTGGTGCTGATCCAGTTTTCTATTTCTATCTTTCTTTTCGTGGGGACATTCATCATCCGTGGCCAGATGGCCTTCATCCACAACCGCAATCTCGGATTCGACAAGGAGCACGTCGTCGTCATCCGAACACCCCAGCCTCTGGGCGCACAGAGCATCCCGTTCAAACAGGCTCTGCTCGGGCATCCCGATATTCTGTCTGTTTCCGGATCAACCACGCTCCCCGGTATGGGCCTGAACAACATCGGGTTCCGAGCCGAAGGTGAAGAGAAGGGGATCACACTGAATCTGATCATGGGCGATTTCGATCTTCTGGAAACCCTGCAATTCAAAATGCAGGAGGGACGTTTCTTCTCGCGGGCGTTCCCGACAGATTCGTCAGCTATTGTGATCAACGAAGCAACAGCCAAACTGCTTGGATGGGATAATCCCATCGGAAAGCACCTCGATCCATACGGAACGGAACTCACTGTCATTGGTGTAGTCAAGGACTTCCACTACGAATCACTCCAGAATACGTTGGAACCCGGCGCTATTTTACTGTTGCCCGGTGTATTTAACTGGTCCGAAAGATACATTTCCGTGCGCATCCGACCGGAAAATCCCGCGGAGACATTGGGACAGATCCGCTCTACATGGGATGCCATGTCGAACGGGATGCCGTTTGAGTACACCTTCTTCGATCAGGAATACGACGCCCTGTACAAAAACGAAGAGCGAACGGGTCGTGTTTTCACCATCTTCTCTCTGCTGGCCATTTTCGTCTCATGCCTGGGTTTGTTCGGTCTGGCCTCGTTCGCCGCAGAACAGCGGACCAGGGAAATCGGCATTCGCAAGGTATTCGGAGCGTCTGTGCCCGGTATCGTGGCGCGGCTGGCCCGCGATTTCACCCGATGGGTCGTCATCGCCAACGTCATCGCCTGGCCAGCTGCCTATTACGCTATGTCGTACTGGCTTCACAATTTTGCATATCGGATGCAGATCAGCATCACGCCCTTCGTTGCAGCGGGTCTGTTGACTTTTGTGATCGCCTTGCTCACAGTCTGTTACCAGTCCGTCAGGGCCGCTGCAGCCAATCCCGTCGAATCGTTGAAATATGAATAAGTTTGAAAAAGATTCGCAACACAGCAACCTTTTGTGGAAACGCCTGTTTATACTAACGAATATGCTGCCAAGGATGGAGAGGATGAACAAAAAAATAGACATCTTTCGAATAACCTTCTTGCTGATGATCCTGAGTTGTTCATTTTACCCTAGGTTATTAACGGCCGAAGATTTTGGTGAGAAACATCTCAATATCAGGCCTGTATCGTACTCCCTTGATTTTCAGATCGATTACGATGAAGGCAGGCTGTCCTGCGAGGGAGAGATGACGGTGACCAACAGCGCAGACGAACCGGCGGATGACATTCCCTTGCTGCTCTATCGATTGTTTAAACTTGAATCTCTCACCGACGAGAATGGGAAGGCGCTTCCGTTTCAAAGTCGCATTGTCGCATTTTCGGATTGGGAAAAGTTACAGGTTAAATTTATCCAAATCCCTCTCAATCATCCTCTTGAAAAGGATGAGCGCATAACCTTTCGGTTCAAGTATTCGGGCTACCTGGCGGGCTACACCGAGGCCATGCGATACGTGAAGGACCATATCAGCAGAGAGTACACGGTGCTCCGGAATGAAACCAATGCCTTTCCCATAATCGGATATCCATCGTGGAAAGTCAACCGGGCGGCCGGACTTCCCACATTCGCGTATCAAATTCATGTGACCGTTCCTGACGATCTCGTTGTGGCCAACGGAGGGAAACTGATCAATAAAACTGTGGGAAACGGTCTTGCGACTTATACATATCGCAATCTCAAACCAGCCTGGAGAATCGATGCGGCCATTGCCCCGTACGAAGTACTCGATGCCGGAAAGAACAAAATCTATCACTTTCCAAAAGACTCTTCAGGCGCCCGGCGGGCGATGGGTACTCTCGAAAAAACGCTGAACCTGTTTACAAAATGGTTCGGTCCCCTGAATGATTATCAGGGTTTCAGCATCATTGAAATCCCCGACGGATACGGATCTCAGGCAGACGTAACGGCAATTCTTCAGGAAGCAAAAGCCTTTCAGAAGCAAGGAAGCCTCACAGGTTTGTACCACGAAATTTCACATAAGTGGAATGTGGATTCCATAGATCCGCTGCCTCCCCGATTCGAGAGCGAGGGTCTGGCCATGTTCCTCCAACATCTGCTGGAGGAACACTTCGAGAACAAATCCGGCGCCGTAGAAAAGGCATTCACAAAATACACCGACAGACTCTGTCGTATGGCCGAGAAAAAGCCCGAATACAAGGATATTCCGATGATCGACCACGGCAAGGCCGATATCACGGACCTGTCATACACCAAAGGCATGCTGATGTTTGCAATTCTGTATGAGCTGGTGGGGCAGGAGACGTTCAACAAGATGATGGGCAGCTTCTATCACAAATACCTCGAGCCGAAAGCCACTGCCGATGAATTCGTGGTACACTGTAAAAGTATTTCGAATATCGATTTGGGTCGTTTTTTCGATGACTGGGTGTACGGAACCCGGTCATGGATGTTGATCTGTGATCGTCTCACCTTGGAAGAGATGGCTGCCAAGTATAGATGAGAAAAATCTCAATTAAAGAAAGGAGTCTCACCATGTTGAAGCGTATCATCCCACTTGGATTTTATCTCCTCATGCTGGGGAGCTTCGCCGCGGCCCAGGAAAATCCCGGCGCTGTGGACCGACTCACCGTCCCGTTCAGCGACCCTGGCAAACCGGGACTCGTAGAAGTCGGCCTGGTCAACGGAAGCATCACCGTAACCGGGTACGACGAGACCGAGGTCATTGTCGAGGCCCGGTCTCGGACCAGGCGGCTTTTCCACCGCGATGAAGCGGACACTGGCGGCATGATCCGCATCACGCTCAACACCACGGGCCTGTCTGTCGAAGAAGAAGACAATGTGATGGAGATCGAGACCCAGTCGTGGAAGCGGTCCGTTGATATCGATATCCGCGTGCCATTCAAGACCTCTCTGAAGCTCAGCACTGTCAACAGCGGAGACATCACAGTCAAGAACGTCTCCGGCGAGATCGACGTCAATAACGTCAACGGCAAGGTCACCCTTGAAAGTGTATCAGGATCGGTTATTGCTCACGCACTGAATAAGGATCTGGTGGTCACATTGAACCAGGTCTCGCCCGACAAATTCATGTCATTCAGCTCGCTAAACGGCGACATTGACGTGACACTACCCGCTTCGCTCAAGGCCAATGTCAAACTCGAGTCGGACAATGGCGACATCTTCAGTGACTTTGAACTCCAGATCAATCAAAAACCGAGACAAGTTGTGGAAGAAAACCGCCAAGGTGAAAGCGGGAAATACCGCGTGCGCATCGACAGCGCCATCGAAGGGACCATCGGCGGCGGCGGGCAGGAAATCATGTTCAAATCGTTTCAAGGGGATATCTACATCCGGAAAGCCAGGTAGCTCACCTCAACTTTAAAACAGAGACGGCAAGCTTCTCATTGGAAGGTTGCCGTTTTTTTTATTTCGGACATGTGGACTACAACAGCACAATCCGATTTTCCCTGCACGCTTCGATCATCTCATCGGGCCAGATACTGGCCTGAATCTCGCCAATATGGGCTTTTTGCAGATAGAACATGCAGAGCCGCGACTGACCGATGCCGCCGCCCACAGAAAGAGGCAGCTCGCCG
>CAZDVF010000166.1:0-6199 GCA_964508725.1 uncultured bacterium
CACCGCTACGCGGTGAATTCAAAGCCACCCGCTTTGCGGGTGGTCGTTTACTTTTATTCACCTTAAGGCGGATGAAGCATTTTCTTTGATTTGATGAGATTGCTTCGGTCATTTCATTCCCTCGCTAAGACAAACCGGTTTATTATCAAGATAGTCCCTTCAATCTAAACATGAATTGAAAATGTCATCAGAGAGAACGTCCGCTTTATTGGCGGACGTTCTTTTTTATGTGAGAAGTCGGTATCAGAATTGATCTGATGGATGGAATCGGAGCATGATTAGTTCCGCTGAAACGAGATGAAAGCGGTTGTCCCCAAGATGATCAGGCCGCCGGCCAGAGTGCGGAGAGAGGGGATTTCGTGCAGCAGAAGGGCCGCCAAAGCAATGCCGTAAACCGGTTCCAATGTACTGATGAGGCTGGCCCACTGGGTTGTAACGCGGCGCAATCCCTGGATGAAGAGTGTGTGGGCCACGGCCGTGCAGAGAACGCCAAGAATCAAGAGGAGCAGCCATTGACGCAGGTCCGGCTGACATTGTCCAAACGAACAGAAGGGCAGAAGAAAGAGGCACGCGAATCCGTTCTGATAGAATGCGAGCTGAATCGGAGAGGTGCGCTGAACGATTTTACGATTCGCCATTTGCAAAACGGCAAACGAGAGACCGGAGAAGACGCCCCAAACAGCGCCCTGTGTATCCTGCCGTCCAAAATGAAACGCGGGCATGACCAGAATCAGCCCGGCAATGATCACAAGAACAGCGATTACGTCCTTTGTGTTAATGCGCGTTCCGAAAAACCGGGGTTCCAGAATGGTTACGAATAGCGGGAAGCTGGAGAAGGTGAGCAGGCCGATGGCGACGGTTGACAATTGAATGGCGCGAAAGAATGCAACCCAGTGGAAGGCCAGGAGTCCACCGAGTAGAACGAAAACAAGTATGAGTCGAAATCGACTGGCCAAACCAATGTGTTGCAGTTTGGCGTAAATCAGCAGGGCTGCCGCTGCAAAGAGTGTCCGTCCGGCCACGATGATGAAGGGAGAGAGGGTGAGAAGCTTGCCAAAGAGTCCGGCCAGGCCGAAGAGCAACACAGCCACGTGAATCTGAAGCCTGGATCGTACAATTTTGGTTGTCACATCTTCCCTGATTTTTGTCATCAAGTTTCCCAGGCATCAGCCCGATTTATTCGTCACTTGAGGTATTTGTCACAATATCTTGACATTCTATATCGACCATTGTGGACTCTTGTTGTCATCCACCGGCCAGTTTGACACGAAATCTATCGGATTTGAGAAGGTCCATCAGCTTGTTTCGGTGATCGCCTTGAATGATAATGACGCCGTCCTTGACGGAACCACCCGTCCCAAGACGTTGTTTCAATTGGCCAGCCAGAGCCTTGACGCCATTCTCGTCCAAAGGCACGCCAGAGATGGTTGTGACAGTCTTGCCCTTTCTGCCTTTGATCTCCCTGCGTACGCGGACGACGCCGTCACTGTCCGGTATGCCCGAACGTTTCCGACAGGCGCAATCAGATGCGGATTGACCGCATTCCGCACACATGCGCCCTGATGCTGTGGAGTAGACCAGACGGGAATTCCCGCTGTTTCTAGTACTCATCGAGGTGAACCCATTCGGCGTTTTCGAGCCACGTGTCCGGGCGTGAGACGAGTTCGATGATATTGTCCAACAGCACCCTGTGTTTATCTTCTTCCTTTGCAAGCTTCAGGAGGATTGTCTTCTGCGCATTGTCAGACGCCTTGTCCGCCTTCTCCTGATAAAAATCGCGGCTTTGGACTTCAATGTCCCGCGCTTTTTTGTAGAGATCGATCTGAGCGGATGTCGTGTCGAAGACAGGCTTTTCGTCCCTCATTCCTGCAAAGACATTCTTCACATTGTCGAAAAGGCGATCGTCCTCCAGGCGGATATTGGAAGCATCCTTCTGCATCTGACGCACGATGTTGTAGTGCTTGACTTCGGCATTGGCCAGCATGGTGAAGATGGTTGTCAACCCTTCCTGATCGGTTTTTGCTGCCAGGTCGCGGTAAAAGACCTCGCCGTTTTTCTCGAACTGCATGGCAAAGGCGAAGATGTCCATTTGTTAGCCTCTTATGTTTCCGGAAACCATTCGTTCAGTTTCCCGGCAATGAACTCCACGACAGCCTCGTGTTCCTTCCGTCCGTTTCCGGTGGGGAATATCGGATCACCGAAACAGATGTGCACCGGCTTGGACGGATCGATCTTGCCGAAATCCTTGATTCGTTTGCCGTTGCCCCAGGCATCGGTGCGGACGGCGAATGGAACCACAGGTACGCCGCCGCGCAGAGCGAGCTTGATGCCAATGGTGTTAAATCGCGTCAGATCCTTGCTCACGAATCGTGTGGTCTGTGGGAAGACGATGACTGAGATGCCGTCCTTTAGTCGGATCACACCCTCCGACAGCACAGTTTTCAGATCCTCCCTGGGATTGACGCGTGTGACCAGGATGGGATCGCGGCTCTTCATGACGTGCTTGAAAATCGGGTAGCTGACAAGGCTTTCCTTGATGATGTAAGTTACGCGCTGGTATGGCCTGATCATGCCGGCCAGAACAAACGTTTCAAGAGAACTCATGTGATTGCCCACATACACGGCGGGGCTGTCAAGGTTTTGGATGATATGCAGGTTCTCGACGGTGAACCGGATGCCCACGGATTCGAGCGCTTCGAGGTTTCCTAAATTGGCGCGTGTCCATTCTGCACCGTGATAGCGCCCTTTTTTCGCCAGTCGGGCCGACCACAAGACGATGGCGATCATTTTGGCGTAGAAGACCAGGCTCGGCGCCAGTCGCGCCAGGAAAGAGATTTTCCGCTTGGGCGAGCGGTATGTGTTCTCTTGTGTGAGGATTTCCATTTGCATGTGATGTCACCAGATTATTTGTCAGGTTATCCGATTACTTGATTGATCTTCAAACCACTGGCTCTGCCAGCGGTTCTCGATCCTAAACTGGTCAGCACTGACGTGCCTGCTTTGAATCCACCGCTACGCGGTGAATTCAAAGCCACCCGCTTTGCGGGTGGCCGTTTATTTTTTCTGCTGTCCCTTCAGTACTGTTCCGATGTGACGGGATGACAGTCGGATTCCGAACGCCCCAGGTGTGGCGCTTGACAGCGTTGATCAGATCCCACGCTGTACTGAGAGCGGTGTCAGATTGCATCCCTGAATAGGCAGAGAGGTATTCTGAAGCCAGAGCAGGATTCCGTTCCATCAGATTAAGCGCTGTCTCTTCGACCAGCGGCTGCATGGCCAAAACGTTGTCCTCAAGCGCCGACCAAGTTTGCCGTACATTGCCAATGACAGCGCCGTAGTGGGCGTTCACTATTTCGCCCAGCAGGGCGAACACGCAGGGCGCAGAGTCGAGGTCGAGATCCCAAATGCGGTCCGGTGGATTGAAGTGAAAGTCGAGCAGATCCCGCTCTGCCGTGAGGAGGTCTTCAGGCGCTTTGTGCAGCGCGTCGGGAATCTGTACAGCTCCCAGATACCAGGGGATGAAAACACTGGAACAGGGCTGGTCGAGCGCCCGCCAGATGACGGTTCCGACTGCCGGGGGCATCCAGCTTCGCTGCTGGATGACGGTAGTCCGGTGCGTGGTGAGATTGCAGATGGTCGCGTGCGTCCGATGCGGGCTGGTCTGATATCCGTCTGACATATCCAGATCCGTTCCCTCAAAATGACTGCGGAAGATGGCGAAGATGTCCTGAACGGTTAGTTTCCGGTTCGGTTTGACCGACACGGGCATGACGCCGGTTTCGGCCTCCTTCCAGGTAATGGGGAAGTTCACATTAACCAGCCGGGCCATGTCCCACTGACGGCGTGTGTTTGACGGGCTGGTGTGAACGCGCTCCGGCGCATAGGCTTTGGCAAAGTCGAAAGGCTCGCCGCTGTCCGGGTCGTACCATCCCCGTTCGACTGCGTAGTCGATGAGCCGGGGAGAGCAAATGAAGTTTTCCGGATCGGCCGTATCCACCTCGCGAATCGAGAACGTATTGGCGATGATCGCCACCTCATCGTCCTGCACGCGCCGGGCCACGTACTGTTTGCCCCGCGCCATCTGGAGCTGCCAGGCTTCGTTCGGCCCTACGATGTTGAGATTGCGTCCGGATGCGCTGTAGCCGTATTCATCCAAAAGACGGGCTGCCAGCTCCACCGCTTCACGCGCTGTCCTGCTCCGCTCAGCCAAAATGAACCGCAGTCGAAAACCAATGCCGCCCTCTTTCAGGTCGCCCCGCGCGGCCACGATATCCTCAGGATCTTCCCGCGACTGGCACCCGTTACTGCCGAATGCCACGCCCCACTCGTTGACCACGCCGTTGGAGAAGGCCGTGCCCGGACACTGATCCCAAAAATAGGCGCAAGTCTCGGGAACTTGTTGAATCGATCCGCCTGCACGCAGCTGAATAACAGAACCGGGTGGATGCGTTCGCCGCGGAACGTACCAGAGATAGTCGAGTTCTTTACCGCCGTCGTCCTCTGTCTTGGCGAAGAGGATGGACCTGTCTGCGGTCGTGTTCTTGCCTGCGATGAGCACGGTGCATCCGTCGGCCTGCGCCTGGACGTCCGTTGTCCACCCCATCGAAACGGCAAACATCCAGACAGTCGAGAGAATTGGGATTGATCGTCTCATGATGCGTCCCTCACTCCGTCACACATTTGGCGATGCGTCCCTCACCACCGGAAACCCATCCCGATTCAAGTTTCTTCCCAAACGAGACGGCGTGGTATCCTGTTGTATCTCCAAGAGTCCAGGTCCGTCCTCCATCGCGGGAGATATCCCAACCAGAAGGGCCTGCGGTCACAAGCATCGGCCCTTTTGCCCGTGGAACGACAGTCACGGCTGAGCGGAATCCGTTGGGAGGCTTCTCCTGGATCAGAGTCCACGTTTTACTTCCGTCCGATGTCACAGCGGCGTTCGCATCCATCTGTTCCGGATTTTGGTAATCGCCGCCCACAGCCATACCATGCGTTGCATCCCAAAACACCAGGGAGAAGATGCCGCACGAGGAGCTCCCGTGACGGATGGGTGTTTCCGAGACAGCCCACGTTTCACCCCAATCGGTCGAGTGAAAGACGCGGGCAACGGGTCCTCCGGTGCCAACCCACGCACTGCCCTTTCCCGTCACGGCTAAACAAGTGCCGCTGGCCGCGAAGCCGGCCTCACCTTCCACAATTGGCGGGATGGCGTTCCCTTCAATCATGCGCCAGGTCCGGCCTCCATCCGTGGTCTTGATCACGGTCAAGTGGCCCTCCACCGGGTCACCGAAAACCAGTCCCGTCATGTCATCCCAGAACGCCATGGCATCGAAGAAGGCGCCGGGGCGGAGATCGGCGTACACTTCCGTCCACGTTGTTCCGCCATCCTCCGTCCGATATATTTTTGCCGGTGTTCCCGCTGTTGTGATGACGGCCGTGCGGGCGTCCCATGCGTGAATGTCGCGGAAGTCGAACGTGGTTTCGTCCGGTGCGGGAAGGCGATCCCACGTTGCGCCGCCGTCTACCGTTCGCAGCACGGTGTTGCCGCTGCCGCTGGCCCAGGCGATCTGATCGTTAACTGCACAGAGGCCGCGCAGGCTGGCTTCGGTTCCGCTCTGTTGCTGATCAAACCGGATGGTTTGGATTTCGGTCCGGGCGCAGCTGGTCAAACCGACAAGGAAGAGAATGGATGCTATCCGAAAAGCTGTTTTCATGATCTTGTGCTCCAATCTCTGATGTATTGGTTCTGTCTTCGCAATCCTGATTGCTCTCGAATTGATCCCATTTCTGTAGGATGAAGCTGCTTTCTTTAAAGAAAGCAGCTCATTTTTGGGTTTACAAGAATTGTCCCAACAGCATGTCGCAGACCGCGTCCACGGTCTGCCCGTCATTCATTAAACTCCGATAGGCTTTTTCGATCCGTTCACGGCAGACCGGATCGTCCAGATGCGCCAGACGTCCGAGCAATCCCATACGTCGTCCGATCTGAAAAACTTGTTGATCGTGCGGATCCAGATCGAGGAATCGGTTCAACGCCGCCAGGATCGACGGTTTGTCCTCCGGCATTTGGCCCTCGACTTCCGGCAACAGATTCAGGATGTGATCGCTGGCCACCCGGCTTGTGACGCCGTCCAGTTTCTCGAAAAAGCGAACCAGCTCATGCACCACTTCCACGTCTGTGCTCTTCTGAAATTGTCTA
>CAZDVF010000167.1:0-6197 GCA_964508725.1 uncultured bacterium
GTGTTGCCGGTTTTTCGAGCGGATGGTATTTGAAACATTTCAACCTGGTTTTCGTTATAATCTATTGTTAATCCATGTCGTTGAACATGAAGGGAGGAGGCATGTCTACTCAAGAAACGTCAGTCAAGCCAGTGGGGGTGTTTGGACGTATCGTTGGCATTTTCACGTCACCCAGAGAAACTTTCGTCAGCATCGAACAAAAACCGACCTGGATTGTGCCCTTTTTAATAGGGTTGGTCTTTTTGGTTGTCTTCCAGTTTTTGACTCTGGAAATTCAAGCCGGGGACCGGGTTGCCATGATGGAAGCCCAGGACCGTCCGGCGGAACAGATCGATGCTGTCCGCTCACAAATGGACAGCCCCCTCAAATATATCGGATTGGTCGTCGGACCCATTGCCATGCTGGTGGTCTGGGCGATTCTTGCAGGAATCATCCTTTTTACCGGAAATACCATCATGGGAGGCCAGGGCAATTTCAAGAAACTTTTTTCCATGGTGGGCTGGAGCAGTCTTGTCGGCATTTTGGGAGGGATCCTGCACCTGTTGCTCATTCTGCCCAAGGGGACGTCCCATGGCGTAACCACGAGTCTGGCCATTCTGCTCCCCACTCCGCCTCTGGGTGAGACGCCTTTTCTTTATCGTCTTCTGACCAAGTTTGACGTGTTTACCATCTGGAATCTTGTTCTATGGATCATTGGTATTTCAGTGATATACCGGTTTACAATGAAAAAGTCGGCCACCCTGGTCTTGTCTTTGTGGGCGCTCTGGATTATTGCCAGTGTGGCTCTGGGCAGTGTCCTGGGTAATATTTTTGGGTAAAATGGATTGTAATAAGAAGCGAGGAAACATTATGAAACGTTGGTTGATGATTTGTCTGGTCAGTATCACGCTGGGATTGAGTGCGAATCTTGCCGCACAGGAGAATCCCCTATCGATTGAAGAATGTGTCGAGATTGCCTTGAAGCAGAATCCTGATATTATTCGTGGAACATTCACCGTCCAGATCGCCGGGCGTGATGTCACCATTGCCATGGCCAATTTTCTGCCCAGAGTGTCGGCGAATACAGGATATTACCATTCGGTTGTGGGTCCATCCTCTTTGCTCCGTATTGATCCGGGCTCTGGAATTCCTGTGCCTCTGCAGCCAACCGAGATCAAGCAATGGGGATCATACGCCGGGTTTAACGTCAATCAAAACATCATTGACGGCGGATACAGCTTCTTCAATTACGCGCAGAAACGCGCGATGCGCGAAAGCACCGAATTTCAGTTCGAAGACACCAAGCAGGCGACAATTCTCATGGTTAAAGAGCGATATTACAACTTGCTCAAAGCAGAAAAATTACTGGAATTCACCGAAGAGACGATCAAGTCTTCCGAAGAGTCATATAAAAAGGCAAGTGTGTTATATCAGGTGGGCAAGGTTCCCAAATCGGATGTCCTGAAAGCCAAGGTCCAACTGGAGACAGACCGCCTGTCTCTGATCGAAGCACAGAACGGTCTGGCCATTGCCAGGGCGTCGCTGAATCACATTCTCGGTTTCGACGTCGATCATGACATCAGGGTAATCGACAATCTGGATGTCCCTGAAATGGAAGTGAGTTATGCTGATGCCATCTCCAATGCGTTCTCCAATCATCCAGCCCTTAAAATGCGCGCTTATGATTTGAAAGCCTCTAGGGCAGGTATCGGCATGGCTGTGAGTCAGTATCTGCCATCCTTGTCGGCATCCTATAGTTACAACTGGACACACAGTGACTTCAACCAAATCAAACAAATGTTCGATAACGATTACCGTTGGTCAATGAGTATTCATCTTCAAATACCAATTTTTCAGGGATTTGCCCGCTTCGCCACATTGAGCAAAGCTAAACTTTATCATAAGTCCAATCAGGAATCTCAGGCTCAGACGCAGCGTGACGTGGCGCTTTCAACGAAGCAGGCTTTTTTCCAGGTCGAGCAGGCGAAAAAGAAGATTGCTGTAACACGCGATGCTCTTGAATCTGCAGATGAAGATCTCAGACTGAATAAAGAGAAATACAGCCTTGGCGCCGGCACCATGCTGGATCTGATTAACGCCCAGACGTCACAAACGCTGGCCAAGAGCGAAAGTATTCAAGCGCTCTACGATTATAAGTATGCCGTTGCCTGGTTAAAACGGGCTATGGGAAGGTTGGAGTAGTAAGGAACGAGTGAGGAGCGAGGTGGTCATGAAGAAAGTTGGAAAGAAGTGGTTCATTTTTGCCGGAGCCTTGGTTGTCATCCTGATTCTTGTTGTGGGCAATCTCAAGAAAAGCAGCGGGAATAAAGTCACCGTCCAAACCGATAAAGTGAAGCGGGGAACGATTACGGCGACCGTATCGGGCTCGGCCAAGATCCAGCCGGAAGTGCAGGTTAAAATATCGGCCAAAGTCAGTGGCCAGATCATAAAACTGGGTGTGGAAGAAGGCGATGAAGTCAAACGGGGGCAGTTTCTCGTGCAGCTTGATCCCGAATTCTACCAGGCGGCTGCCGAACAAGCCGAATCGGGATTGAATTACGCCCGAGCCGGATATGAGAAATCGAAGAATGAATACGAGCGATCACAAAAGTTATTCGCCGGCAATCTGATCTCAAGCTCAGAGCTTGAGATTGCAAAATCGACCTACGAACAAGCAAAGGCCCAGGTCGAGCAGTATCAGGCGGGATTAAATCAGGCGAAAGACAATCTGAATAAAACGACCATCTACGCGCCTATGGATGGTGTGGTCAGCCAGCTCAACAAGAAAGTGGGCGAGATGGCCATGGGATCCCAGTTCACCCTGGATGTGATCATGGTCGTTGCCGACCTCTCCAAGATGCTGGCCGAAACAGAGATCGACGAGAACGATGTGGTTTCAGTCTCTTTGGGCGACACAGCCAACATCACGATTGATGCGTTTCCCGATTCTGCTTTCAAGGGTGTGGTCAAGGAGATCGCCAACACCGGAACGACACGCGGCCAGGGAACCCAGGAAGAGGTCACCAATTTCCTGATCAAGGTTTCAATGGTTGAGAAGCCATCAGGCATTAGACCTAGTATGTCGGCTACAGTGGATATTGTGACAGATACGCGAGATGACGCGCTCAAGATTCCCATCCAGTGTGTGACTGTTCGCGAACCCCTGAAACCTGAAAGTGAAACAGCCGCTGATGAACAGAGCGAAGAAGATGAAGAGATGCCGCCCGATGAGCAAGAGCCGGTTCGTGTGGTTTTTGTGGTCAAAGACGGTGTTGCCCGACAGATTGAGGTGGGCACAGGGATATCCAGCGATACCGAGTGGGAAATCACCAGGGGTGTCGAAGAAGGCGATGAAGTGGTCAGTGGAAGCTATCGCGTCCTTTCCAAGCAGCTTAAGGATGGGGACGTCGTTAAAGTGGATAATTCTCTGAAGAAGTTTCGTAGCGATGAATTGTAAATCGGTAGATTATTTTGCTCGACAGAACAAAGAGCATCTCATGTTATCGTGAGATGTTTCTGCGAGATCAAATCGGACAGGGTGTTCACCATCTGGTTATCTTCAAACGATCCCGTGTCATTTTACAAGTGCCATCAGAGATCAAAACAGATGAACAGATCAGCTGATCATGGATAAAGAAAGGTTTCGCTATGCTGATTGAACTCAAGCAGATTTCAAAAAATTATCAGGTCGGCCTTGAAACGGTCCACGCATTGCGTGCTGTCAATATTGAGATTGACAAGGGAGAATATGTGGCCATCATGGGACCTTCCGGTTCCGGCAAGTCGACCCTCATGAACATCCTCGGGTGCCTTGACACGCCGTCTGACGGTGTGTATAATTTGAATGAATCCAATGTCAGCACCATGAACGACGATGAATTGGCCGAGATTCGAAATCGTGAGATTGGTTTCGTCTTTCAAACCTTTAACCTGCTCCCGCGGGCCACAGCGTTGCACAATGTGGAGCTTCCTCTCATTTACAAGGGAACCCCAACCGCGAAGCGCCGGGAGATGGCTGAGGCCGCACTCGAACGAGTTGGTTTGAAAGACCGGATGACTCACCGTCCCAATGAGCTTTCCGGAGGGCAGCGTCAGCGGGTGGCTATAGCACGTGCCCTGGTCAACGATCCATCGATCATCCTTGCTGACGAACCCACGGGAAATCTCGACACCCGCACAGGCGATGAGATTATGGAGATCTGTGAGACCATTCACGATGCAGGCAACACCATTATCCTCGTGACCCACGAAGAATACATTGCTGAGCATTCGGATCGTATTGTCAGGCTGCGCGATGGCCTGGTTGAACGCGACGAGGCGGCTTAATCCCTTATGCGTTTTTTTATTGAAATCTGGGAAGGCATCAAGATTGCGCTGGGCGCTTTACGCGCCAACAAACTACGGGCAATTTTGACGGTCCTGGGAATCATCGTTGGCGTGTCCACCGTCATCAGTATCGTCTCGCTCACCGAAGGGCTCGATGATGCGTTCGGTGATCAGATTTCATCCCTGGGATCCAATATCCTCTACGTTCAAAAGTTTAACTGGTTTGACAGCAGGGCAATGGATGACATCCGAAACCGGAAAGACATCACCATGAAAGAGGTGGAGGCGATTAAGGCGTATGCGACCCTGGCGGCGGCGGTTTCACCTTCAATCGGATCCAGTCGGACGGTCAAGTTCGGCAGCGCCTCTGTCGAGCGAGTCCGAATCACAGGAACAAACGAAGAGAAGACAGGCGATGTGCTTCCCGCATTGGGACGCGACCTCTCTGCCCTCGATGTGGAAAACCGTCGCAATGTCTGCGTGATCGGCTGGACTGTGGCGGACAAGTTGTTTGAGATGCAGGATCCCATCGATCAGAACGTGAAAATCGGCGGACATTCCTTCCGCGTGATCGGCGTGCTCGAGAAACAGGGTAGTGTGTTCGGTCACAGCCTGGATGAGGAAGTCAAAATTCCCATCGGTGCTTTTTTTAAGCTCTTCGGTCGCCAGCGCAGTGTGACGATTCAAATCAAAGCCGCCGAGACAGAATTGCTCGATGAGGCCGAGGACGAAATCCGCGGCATTTTGCGCCGGGTGCGCAAGGTTCCCCCTGGCGCCGAAGATGATTTCGGCATTAACCAGATGGACATGATTGTCGACATGTACAACAAGCTGACGGGCGCTTTGTACGCGGCTGCCATTGGCGTGGGCGCGATCAGTCTCCTCGTTGGCGGTATTGGTATTATGAATATTATGCTTGTCTCGGTTACGGAACGGACACGGGAGATTGGCATCCGCAAAGCCATCGGCGCCAAGCGGCGGGATATCCTCTGGCAGTTTCTCATCGAATCCGTGACCATCAGTGCTGTTGGAGGTGTAATCGGCATCGCCGCAGGATTCGGCATCGGGCGACTTGTTGCGTCAATCTCGCCCTTGCCGGCATCAGTTTCAGTCTGGTCCATCTTTTTGGGTCTGGGTTTTTCATCAGCTGTGGGCATTTTCTTCGGTCTCTATCCAGCCAGCAAGGCTGCCCGCTTGAGTCCTATCGAGGCGCTGCGGTACGAATGATACAGATTTCGTCCACACGCTTTGTGCACGACTGATGGATCAGGAAGGAGGGGAAATGGAAAGAAAAGAATTTCTTAAATCAGCCTGTCGTTTCGGTGTCTGTTCATGCGCAGGCATGGCCCTGTTTTCAGGGCCGTTTGTCCGGGCTGGTTCTGTCCAATCTGAAGAAGAGAAGCCCGATTGGCGGCTTGGTTTCATGCAGAAACGGTTTGCAAAATTGCTGGGAATCATTGAATCGTCAGTCGATGAAGAAACGAAATTGAAGATGATTGAACAGTTGGGCAGGGCATGTTCGAAAGAAGACGCCTCTGGCTACCTGCCGTTCAAAGGAAATGTCAGGGGTTATCTCAAGGCCTCCGAAAAAGAGTTTTTTGAGAAAACAGTGTTTGATGAGAGCGCCAAACGTATCACGTTGATCGGCAAGAAAACCGAATCGTGTTTTTGCCCATTTGCTGACGTGTCCGTCACGCCGAAATCATTTTGCAACTGTTCCCTCGGATTTATGAAACAGACATTCGAGACAATCCTCGAAAAACCCGTGGAAGCCAGGGTTGTCGAGTCTGTCCTCCGCGGCGGCGAACGATGCAGTTTTGAAATCCGTTATGCATAGTGTGATTGATCTTCAAACCACTAGCTCGGCTAGTGGTTCTCGATCCTAAACTGGA
>CAZDVF010000168.1:0-6183 GCA_964508725.1 uncultured bacterium
AAAAATTGTATTGTTTCCGAATTCACCAACCGCTTATGAAACCCTGGCCTACGCCTATTTTAAGAAGGGAAGAAACAAACTTGCTGTTGAGAATTATCAGAAAGCGCTCGAATTAGATCCTGACAACCGGAATACAATGAAAATGATTCAACACATACAAAACCTTGAAAAGGCAAAATAAAGAATGGGGCCCGCACCGGCGAACAAGTATACCATGACGGAGAAGACACGGTTATGCTTCAGTCCCTTCTGCGATTGACCAAACACACACTGGTGTACGGCGCGGGGCATGTGCTGTCGCGGGCCGTGGGGCTACTGCTCCTTCCTGCTTACACCAACCTGATCTCTCCCGAAGAGATGGGTGTGGTTGCCGTGATCTATCTGTTTCTCGGATTCGTGGTCATTGTCGTGCAGATGGGATTCGGTGATGCGTTCCTGCGCCACTTTATTCCAGCCGAGAGCGAGGAGGAAAGGCGTCAAGTTTTCTCCAACGCCTGGCTGCCTGTCCTGTTTGTGAGTCTTGTGTTTGCCGCAGGTCTTGTGATTTGGTCCGATGCGATTTCGGATTTGGTGCTGCGACGAACCCAATACAGCGTTTTGTTCCAATTCGCGGGCGGCGTCTTGCTGGGAGACGCACTTGCGCAGATCCCCCTTCTGGCATTGCGCGCTCGCGAGCAGTCGGTGCGTTACATTACCTTAAACCTGACGCAGGCGCTGGTTAATGCAAGTCTGAACATCTTGTTTGTTGTATTCCTCCGCTGGGGGATTGTCGGGATTTTAGTCAGCAATCTGATCTCCTCTTACATTTTGTTGATTCTACTGACGCCGATCCTTGTACGTTTTGTCCGGTTTCGGTTGTCCTCCCGCACTATTTCGGCTCTGGCTCTCTTCGGCCTGCCCATCGTCATATCGGGTCTCTGTAAAGTGGTTCTCGATCTGTCCGACCGTTTTCTTCTGGAGCGGCTGACGGACCTGGAGACCGTGGGTATCTACAGCACAGGGTACAAGCTGGGCCAGATCATGGCCATTGTGGTGGTGGGATTTCGGTATGCATGGAGCCCCTTTTTTCTCTTCACTGCGAAAGATGCGGAAGCCCGGACCCTGTACGCCAAGGTTATGACATACTTTGTTATCCTGGCGGGAGCGCTGCTTGTGTTTTTGACATTTTTCCTCAAACCGATTCTCGGTTTGCGCGTCAGTGGTGTCGCGTTCCTGGGGCCCCGTTACACTGGCGGGCTGGCTGTGGTGCCGTGGATTTTGCTGGCTTATTTTTTCCACGGGATTTACTGCAATCTGCTGGCCGGCGTATTCATTGAGAAACGGACTATCGTTCTCTCGGTTGTATCTGTTTTGGGCGCGGGTCTCAACGTTGCAGGGAATCTGCTGGTGATTCCAATGTGGGGGATGATAGGCGCGGCAGTCATGACTACTGCGTCGTATGGGGTGATGACAGCAATTCTCTTTTTTTACATCCAGCCGCGGTATCCAATTCCGTACGAGTATGGTAAAATTGGGAAAGCGATTCTTATTCTGGGTGCGGTGTACACCGGCGGACAGCTTTTCCAGGGGGGTGGAGCCTGGATGGTTCTCTTCGGATTGGTTTTTCTTTTCTACCGGATTTTCGGTGTGCTGGGGCGTGCCGAGATGGAGGGGATGCGACGCATCGTGGAGAAGATCCGATCTGCAGCCGGAAGGTAAAAGAAGCCACTTTCTTTGAAGAAAGTGGCGCAAGGAACTTCGGCTCACGAACAATCTCCTGCCGTGCGGCTTCGCTCACTGAAGGCATGAAACTCATCCGGCTTTTCCGGATTCGGACAAACATGCCTTCCCCGCCTGCCGCAGGCAGACGGGATGCTCGCTTTTTCGCACGGCCGAGTCGGAGATTTTTCGAATACCGAGATGAGATAGATTGAATGGCGTGGTGTGCCGGGCCCCGACGAAGACAAAATTTGTCCCGGAAGACCGAGTTTGCTTTTCTCGTCCCAAATCCGAATGATTAACTGTCCTTTGGCAAATTTGTCTGGCTGGAATATAATGGGTGTCATGCTGAGCTTGTCCCCGCCTGCCGGCAGGCAGGGAAGCATCTGGGGGGAAAGCGGGATTCATCGTCATACCCAACTTGACAGATTAATAGGATTTTGCCAAAGTTCAGTTATTAAGAAAAGCAGAATCGGGACGGGATCGCAATGACAGAAGTCAGTGATTTAAAATCAGGATATTCCGTATTCCTCTCAGAATTCGATGGTCACGCCGCCGACAGGGAAGACCTGAAACTGAAGTATATCCTCCCGAGTTCCATCATCCTGGTAAGCGTACATCCAGATGTTATCGCGGGCGTAGATGTTCATGATGTCAAGATAGGTTACCATGTTCCAACCCTTGAACATGAATCGACGGTCCAGCCGAAAGTCGAGACGATGGTAGGCGGGATAACGGTGCGCATTGAGGGGCACAGTCTCATCCACGGCCCAGTACTGGATGTGCGGGTAGTAGACAGGCTCGGTGTACGGTCGACCCCCAAGATAGCGCCATCGGATGCCGATTTCAACCTGATCGGCAAAAGGAAGAAGCCATCCGAAGATTTTGTACAATGTGTTTTTCGAAAGGCTTCGGTACCATGATTTCTCCCGAAGATCGAAGTGAAATCCGTTCACCAGGGTGAACACGTGGCCGTAGTCGTAATCCCAGTTGTAGTAGTGGTCGAACCGGGGATCGAATCCCTTTGAAACAGAAAAGGCGTAACTCAGGGTGAAGTTGTGGAAGCCGGTCCGCTTCTTTTGCAGAAAGATTTCCACGCCTTTTGCATACCCTTTGCCCTGGCTGACGTATTGTCCGTATGAGGCGTCGAAAGGATCCTGTGTCAGAAATCCAATAGGGATTGGGACATTGTTGTACTTTTTGTAGTACACCTCCACCGTGCCGCGGATGTCATCTCTGAACAATCGTTCCACACCCAGCACGACTTGCCGGGTGTGTTTGTAATCGAGCGTTCGGTTATCCGGATGCGCTGTCATCTCGATGTAGGAAGGTGACTGGGAGTGCTGTCCGAACGCCAGATTCAAGTTAGTTTTTGGATTCACAGCGAACGACAGCCCCAGCCGCGGATCGATGGCATATTTGTCGATGTAATCGAAATAGTCCCAGCGCAGGCCGGCTGATGCGGTCAGGCGTGAGAAGAGGGTCCACTTGAATTGCCCGAAGAGCGCTGCCTTGAGCGCGGTATCGTCGTTTTCACGCCGGAATTCATCGTACACTTGAAAAACGCCGATTTTCTCCGGTGGATTGACTGCCATGTCGTAAACAAACAGAGTGTCCTGATCGGACCACTGATGAATACGAAACGGAATTGATTTGATGTGACCGCCTGCGCTTAACTCCAGTAATTTTAGGGGGAGATAGGTCACATCGGCCTTGAGTGTTCGTTCGATTTCGGTCGAAAGGTTGGTGTAGTAGGTGACATTGTTTTCATCCCACACCGTCTGGTCCCAGTGGTTCAGGGTTTGCGATAGAGTGACGCGGGAGAAGCCCTTGCTCCCGAGGAGCGTCCGCAAGGTGACGCCAACGGCGTACTGATGGCTCCACGCCCGCACATTTTCGGCGCCGCGCGAGTAGCCCGATTCCTCCTCCTCATCCGCGATGGTGATTTTGTCGTTGCCGTAAATGCCGTTGACGATCAGCTGATGCCTGTCCGACAGATCGTACACGGCCCGGCCCTGGAGATTGTAATACTTGGGCACGGCCGTCAGTCCGGTTGAAGCAATGATCAGATCGAGAAAGCTCTTGCGCGCGCTGAGGATGAAGGATCCTCTTTCACCGGCGATGGGGCCTTCAATCATGAGACCCGCACCGGACATGCCGAGGTAGCCGTGCCCGGAGAGGCGCTCCCGGTTGCCGTCCCGAAGGGAGATGTCCATCACCGAAGAAGCCCTGTCGCCGTACCGGGCCGGGAACGCGCCGGCATAGAAATCAACCCGCCTGATGAACTGGGCGTTGAGCATATTGATGGGGCCGCCGCCAGCCCCCTGATTTCCGAAATGGTTGGGATTGGGAATGTCGATATGGTCCATGACGAAGAGGTTTTCACCGGGCATGCCGCCGCGCACGATGATCTCGTTATCCTGATCCGCGCCGGATACCACGGCGGGCAGCACCTGCATGACCCGCTGAATATCTTCCGCGCTGCCCGGATCAGTTCGAATCTCTTCGAAATCAACGCTGCGGTTGCTGACCACAGCGTCCTTGGCCTCTTGAAAATAGCCCGCTGTTACTGTGACGCCTTCGCCTTCCAGAATCGTGGATTTCATTTCGATCTTGAGCCAGGCGGTTTTACCGGGATTGACAACCACATTGTTGATGCTTCGTGTTTCGTACCCGATCATCATGAACTTCAGGTTGTGGATACCGGCTGCCACATTATGGATGATGAAGCGTCCTTCTTCGTCCGCGGCTGTTCCGAGGTTTGATCCTTCGATCATGATGTTTACAGCAGGAAGCGGCGACAGGGTCGTTTCATCCACCACCTGTCCGCGGATCGTGCCTTTGACACGATCCGGCGTCTGGGCATCCAATTTTCCTGCAAGAACTGAGAGGAGGAGAACGAGTGCCAGATGGATTGCGGAGCGGTTCAACATGGTGTGATCCTTTCGGTTTTCCTGCCCGATTTTCGCAAATATAAGGAATTGAGGTGTTCCAGACAAGGGGCGCCTCTGTTTTTTATTTCTCTGTTTACGGTCTGAACTTGTCAGAAGTTTGGTTGGATTTGATGCGGAAGGGGGAAGATGTCTATTGCGGGTCATCAGATTTCACATGTCTGAGATTGCTTCGGCTGTCCTGAACAATCAGGACGTGCATGTCGGGTGTTGGAATGGATACGATTCCGTTTCCCGTAGGGGCATGCCATGCCCCTACAATTAATACTGATACTGTCCGGTCTCTTATGAGGAGTGATGCCACAGACACAATAGGTGCCGCTGCGTATCCTGGCGGCTTTTTGGGAGTTATTCCGCTTTCAACGGCATGATGATTTTGGTCATGAGCTTGTCCGGGGGCGTGGTCTGTGGATCGTTGAGGTAGAATTCGTATACAATGCCGATGGTTTCGAGGTTGTTTTCCTTGATCCACGCGATGAGAGCGTTATAGGCCGGTTCGATGTCCTTGTACGGTCCGACATGGACGCAGGTGGCGGCTCGGCATGCTGGTAACTGTCCCGACTGGATGTTGTCCTTTCCTTCTAACGATTGCGCTACAGGAAAGCCGGCTTCAACGTCCAGATCTTGCATGTCCATGTTGTAGTAGGCGGCAAAGGGCGGTCAGGCTGGTTCTGCTCCCTGCTCTCCCAAATATTGCGCGATGGCTCCGCATGCCTGGCCCAGGACTTTAGGCAGATCCTGCACTGGCGTTCGCATGCGGATGGATGCCACGGTCTGTTCCGCCTGCTCTATGATTTCACATGTGTACGGCATGGATGTTCCCTCAAGGTTAACTCAATTGATCTGTTGGTTCGGCACTTTCTTTTAGAAAGAAAGTGCCCAAAGAAATCGCCTTTTTGCAAGCCGTTTATTTTGGAATGTTGATTGTCAGGCCTGGATGAAATCCCACCCGACACCCGTTGCGATCCCCAAGATGACGGGGATCATGCCCGCCCATTATTTGGATCGTTGCGGCATTTTTCCCTGATGGCGGCAAAAAGGCAACAAAACCATGCTGCTCTGCCGGAGGGTTAAAACATCCGGCAGGTCTTTCTTCGAAGAAACGAGAATCAAACAGTCCCACCAATCTGAGGAAAGTCTCTACTCCTCGGCCCATGCGGGCATGGCCTTCATGTAGTGAGCGGCGCGCTTGTCGAAGTCGGCTTGCCCATTTTCCGGTGCAAATGATTTGAGCCACTGGGCGATTCCCTGCTGAACAGCCTCGCGGGGATGCAGTTTGCCGCTCTCGTCCGTACAGTACTGGCAATACGATCCCGATGCGCTCTTTGCGCCCTCGCTGTTTAGTGGCATACCGCAGGATTGACAAAACTGATTCATGATTGACCTCCGTTTTTTATAAATGAAATGCATCCTACGGAGATCAATATACACCGGCGTTGTGACAGCACCCTGTCAGGTTTGGTAGATGTCGAACATTTTTTTGGTTTTATCCCGGAGGATATCACGGATGCGGTCGGGTTGGAGGACTTCCACG
>CAZDVF010000169.1:0-6182 GCA_964508725.1 uncultured bacterium
CACGTCTCAGTGAATTTGTCCCGAACACGTGGCAGCAGGCTGTCATTCATTGGGCCGGCATTGGATTTGATCCGCACTCCCTTTTTGCGAACGTGGCTCACGGCGCGCTCATCTTTCTGCCGGTCTACGCTGTGACACTGGCAGCGGGCGGATTCTGGGAGTTGCTCTTCGCATGCGTGCGCAAACACGAGGTTCAGGAAGGATTTTTGGTCACGAGCCTGCTATTCCCTCTGATTCTGCCGCCGACGATTCCCTGCTGGCAGGTTGCTCTGGGTATCTCGTTCGGCGTGGTGATGGGCAAGGAGGTGTTCGGTGGCGTGGGCATGAACGTTTTGAATCCTGCGCTTGCGGGACGGGCGTTTCTCTTTTTTGCCTACCCGGCGCAGATTTCGGGCGACCTGGTGTGGGTGGCAGTGGACAGCGTCAGCCAGGCTACGCCCCTGGCGCAACTGGCCGATTCAGCAGCGCACCTATCCGCCTCGTGGTGGGACGCCTTTCTGGGGCTGATTCCCGGCTCGATGGGTGAGACTTCCACACTGGCATGTCTGATCGGGGCGGTGATTCTTCTGGTGACGGGCATCGCGTCGTGGCGCATCATGGTGAGTGTGCTGGCCGGAATGATGGGTGTATCCCTCCTGTTCAATGCCGTGGGCAGCGCGACGAATCCTCTGTTTCAGGTCACTCCGGTCTGGCATCTGGTGCTGGGCGGATTTACCTTCGGCGCTGTCTACATGGCCACGGACCCGGTGACAGCAGCTGTGACCGAGACGGGCCGTGTCCTTTACGGGTTGCTCATCGGCGGCCTTGTCGTTCTGGTCCGCGTCATCAATCCCGCATTCCCCGAGGGCATGATGTTGGCCATTTTGCTGGCCAACGTGTTCGCGCCTATCATCGATCACGCTGTAATCCGGCGGCACATTCGTAAAAGGCAGGCGCGGTATGCCGAATGAGTCGGTAAAAAAGACGCTGGGCGTGGCTCTGGGCGTTTGCCTGGTCTGTTCGATTCTTGTGTCGTCGGCTGCCGTGGCGCTCCGGTCGATTCAGTCCGAAAACAGGGAGAGGGAACGGCTGAAAAATATCCTGGAGGCTGGTGGATTTCTGGAGGAGGGAGTGGATATCCGCCCAACGTACGAGCGAACGATCCGGCCGGCGTTGATCCGTTTGGCGACAGGAGAGATCCTGCAGTCCGATGCATATCCACCTGGCGTGAATCCCAACCAGTTTGATGTGAAAGAGGTGGGACGCGATCCGAATCTGAGTGATCCTCTGCCGCAGGATGAGGACCCGGCGCATATCCGCCGTCTGCCGCATGTCATGACTGTGTACCGGGTCGTGGACAACGAGACGGTCTGCCAGCTCATCCTGCCGGTGTACGGCAAGGGGCTTTGGTCCACTCTGTACGGTTTTCTCTCCATTGACGCTGACGGTGTGACCATCCGCGGATTCACGTTCTACGAGCATGCAGAGACACCGGGCCTGGGCGGTGAAGTGGACAATCCCCGGTGGAAAGCCCAGTGGGCGGGCAAACTGGCATTCGACGCCGCGGGCAACGTCCGCATCTCCGTCCTGAAGGGACTTGTGGATGCGTCCAGTCCCGACGCATGTTTTCAGGTGGACGGGTTGTCCGGCTCGACTCTGACCACGCGGGGCGTGGATCGGCTGGTCCGCTTCTGGCTCGGCGAGAGGGGATACGGCCCCTTTCTCCGCACGCTCCGAACGAAAGGTTTATAGCATGGCGAGAGCGAAAGAGATTCTGTCTGGACCCATCGTCCGAGAGAATCCCATCGGATTTCAGATTCTGGGGATCTGTTCGGCTCTGGCTGTGACGTCCAAGCTGGAGACGTCCATCGTCATGTCGCTGGCCGTAATTTTTGTGCTGTCGTTCTCCAATTTTTCCATCAGTATGTTGCGCAACCATCTGCCAATCAGTATCCGTATTATTGTCGAGATGACTATCATTGCATCGCTGGTGATCATCGCGGATCAGGTCATCAAGGCCTTCGCCTACGACATCAGCAGGCAGCTGTCGGTCTACGTGGGCTTGATCATCACCAATTGCATTATTCTGGGCCGAGCCGAGGCGTTCGCCCTGAAGAATCCTCCTGGTGCAAGCTTCCTTGACGGTTTGGGAAACGGTCTTGGTTACAGCCTCGTCCTCATTGTCGTGGGATTTTTCCGTGAACTGTTGGGATCGGGTAAGCTGCTGGGACTGTCTGTCCTCCCCCTCAAGAGTGAGGGAGGCTGGTATATGCCCAACGGCTTGTTTCTGCTGGCGCCCAGCGCGTTCTTCCTTATCGGCCTGATCATCTGGGCGCTCAGGACGTGGAAGCCGGAGGAGGAATAAAGGAGATGGGTGACTGGAGACCGAAGCTGTAAGGGCGAGGCATGCCTCGCCCCTACGTAAGGATTTTTAAATAACAATTCCGATGCATCGGGAGTGTCAATTTCATAAGAAACAAAGAGGTTGCTTCGATCATTTCATTCCCTCGCAAAGATAAGAAGGACTTCCGATTCAGCCGGACGGAACCACATTCCGATTTTCCGGGCGGAGATTTCTCGAAGGCCGGAATAAAGCTATTTATAATACATTTGAAGAAAATTGTTTCTGATATCTAACTTTATGACAAGGCGTTTCGTCCATGCTTGAACACTACCTCAGCCTGCTGATTCGGTCCATTTTCGTGGAGAACATGGCCCTGGCCTTTTTTCTGGGAATGTGCACTTTTTTGGCTGTGTCGAAGCGGGTGGAGACTGCAGTCGGGCTGGGCGTCGCCGTTATGGTGGTGCAGACCATCACAGTGCCGGTCAACAATCTGATTTACCGGTATCTGCTCTCTGACGGCGCGCTGGCGTGGGCAGGGCTTCCTGATGTCGATCTGTCGTTTCTCGGACTCATCACCACCATCGGTGTCATTGCGGCCATGGTGCAGATCCTCGAAATGGTTCTCGATAAATTCGTCCCTGCCCTGTACAATGCGTTGGGCATTTTCCTGCCCCTCATCACGGTGAATTGCGCCATCCTCGGCGGGTCACTCTTCATGGTTGAGCGGGGGTACAATCTGCCGGAAAGCGCTGTGTTCGGCCTGGGTTCGGGAGCAGGATTTGCTCTGGCCATTGTGGCGCTGGCTGGCATCCGCGAACGATTGAAATACAGCAATCCACCGCGGGGACTCAGAGGCCTGGGCATCACGTTCATCACGGCCGGATTGATGGCCATCGCTTTCATGCTTTTCTCCGGTATTCAACTGTAGGATTCTGAAGTGAGCGGAATCGGACTCATTGTTCTGGGCGTCACCACCTTCACGGGAATCATCCTGATTCTGGTGGTCGTCATCCTGTTCGCCCGGTCGCACCTCGTGCCGCACGGATATGTATCCATCGTGCTCAATGATGATCCAGAACACACCTACCAGGTTCCCATGGGCGGTAAGTTGTTGAATACGCTGGCCGATCAAAAGATCTTTCTGCCGTCGGCTTGCGGGGGTGGTGGATCCTGCGGGGAATGCAAAGTGATCATCCGGGAAGGTGGCGGGAGCCTGCTGCCCACCGAAGCGTCCATTTTGACCCGGAAGGAGTCGCGCCAGGGGTTTCGTCTGGCGTGTCAGGTCACGGTGAAGGATGACATGAAGCTGGTGGTTCCGCCGGAGATCTTCGCCATCCGCAAGTGGATCTGCCGGGTGCGCTCCAACCGGAGTGTGGCCACTTTCATCAAGGAACTGGTGCTGGAGATGCCTGAAGGTGAGGAGGCAAATTTCCGGGCCGGGGCGTACATCCAGATCGAGGCGGAGCCACACATCGCCCGATACGCCGATTTCGAGATCGACGACGCATTCCGCTCAGACTGGGACACCCCTGCGCTGCGTAACCTGGTCTCCCGCGTGGATGAGCCGGTGGTGAGGGCTTATTCCATGGCCAACTATCCCGAAGAAAAAGGCGTGATCATCCTCAATGTGCGGATTGCCACGCCGCCGCCCAGTGTGCCCGGCGCACCGCCAGGCCAGATGTCCTCGTACCTTTTTGGACTTAAGCCGGGTGATGCAGTCACAGTCTCCGGCCCATTTGGTGAATTCTTCGCCCGTGACACGGATAATGAAATGGTCTTCATCGGGGGAGGCGCCGGCATGGCGCCCATGCGATCGCACATTCTCGACCAGCTTAAACGGCTCAAGACCAAACGGACAATCTCGTTCTGGTACGGCGCGCGCAATTTGCGGGAGGTGTTTTACCGCGAGATGTTTGACGCGCTCCAGAAATCCCACCACAATTTCCGGTGGCACATTGCCCTGTCAGAGCCTTTGCCCGAAGATCAGTGGGCTGGCCCAACAGGGTTCATCCACCAGGTGCTGTATAATACGTATTTGAAGGATCATCCCGCGCCGGAGACGTGCGAGTACTACATTTGCGGGCCGCCGCTGATGAACAACGCGGTCCTCAAAATGCTCGACAGCATCGGTGTTGACCAGGAGCACATCCTGTTCGATGATTTCGGCGGATGACGATCATCCTGTCGGGGAAGACAACTGGCGCTGAGTAAAGAGGTAGGCTGGTCACATGCAGACGATTCTCATCCTTTTCTTCGCAGCATTTCTCCTGTTCGCGCTCACGGGCGTGGCCCTTTTTACTGCCCGGAGACGTGCGAGCCGAAGCGCATCTTGTGCGTGCGGCGGACACTGCGGTTCGTCCACTTCGTCGCAGTGTAAAAGGCGCACACCCTCCGACTAACATCCCTTTCCGTTGCATTTTGTGTCCATGTGTGTTATATTGACAGAAACAATAAACCTGATTTACATTGCCATACACAGAGAGAGAACCCATCCCATGACTATTGATCTGCCCATAGCTCGATACCGCGCCCTGTTGTGGATCCTTGCTTTTTTCGTTACGATCTTTTCTGCTGTCTATCAGCGGAAGACCGGACCGAGCTATGCGATTCAGGGGGAAGAGACGTTCCTCGGTACGTCCGTCCAGTTTGATCTGCCGCGCAGCCAGGAGGTGGGGAGTGAGGCGGAGGTTGTTGTCCGCACCGGTGATTCCGCCATATCAGGCGTTATTCGTTACCGCAGGAAGAATTCCGATGATGGCTGGACGATCATCCCCATGCAGAGGGTCGGAGAGAGGCTATCCGCTCGTTTGCCTCAGCAGCCACCGGCCGGAAAGCTCGTCTATTTTGTGGACATCCAGAACGGCAGCGAACGT
This sequence comes from uncultured bacterium, assembly GCA_964508725.1. Classification (GTDB taxonomy): domain Bacteria; phylum Zhuqueibacterota; class QNDG01; order QNDG01; family DSAB01; genus CAZDVF01. The sequence goes on from CAZDVF010000169.1 coordinate 5,197, forward strand.
ATGTCCCTCACCGGAGAGAAACCGGTCATTATCCGGTACAAAGGGCGCGTGCCCGTGTGGATTCTCCTGCCCCACATTCTTCTTATGTTCGGCTCCATGCTGCTCGCGAACCGGACAGGTCTGGAAGCGCTGGATTCTTGCGGGAAGGCGCGATGTCTCCTCAACTGGACGGTTGTCCTCTTCTTTTTAGGTGGACTTGTGTTCGGTCCTGTTATGCAGAAATTTGCTTTCGGCGCCTTCTGGACGGGATTTCCTTTCGGGACTGATCTGACGGATAACAAGACGCTGATTTCTGCGGCTGGATGGATTATAGCTCTGTTTATGAACCGAAAGGGGCGGGATGGGCGGATGTGGATTGTGTTTGCGGCGTGCCTTATGCTGGTTATTTATTTTGTTCCCCACAGCTTGCTGGGATCTGAGCTGGATTATCAGTAACATGGATGATGTCGTTTCCAGCCACGACCTGGAAGGGTGTGGCACACAATTATTGCGAGTCCTCGTGACGGGATTTCGATTGAGGGAGTTGTTTCATCCGTGATTGTCGGAGCGGTTATTCCCGTTTTCAATCCGGATGCGCGTCTCGCGAACGTGCTCTCCGGCGTTCTACGGTATATTCCGCCCTCCCGCGTCGTGGTGGTGGATGATGGATCGTCTACGGATGTGGCATCCATCGCAGCGGACGCATGTGGCGCGATCGTGCTCCGTCATTCCAACAATTTGGGAAAGGGAGAGGCCCTTAAAACCGGATTCCGACATGCCGCAGAACAACAGTGGGATGCGGTCGTGATTTTAGACGGTGACGGGCAGCACGATCCCGATTCGATTCCGAACATGCTCGAAACCATGCGTTCAACAGGATGCGACATGGTTTTGGGTTCGCGTCCTTTCAGGTCGGGCGTCATGCCGCTCGACCGGATCTTTTCCAATGCTGTGAGTTCCGCAGTCGTATCCCTGATCGTGGGCAAGCGCATCCGCGACAGCCAGTG
>CAZDVF010000170.1:0-6144 GCA_964508725.1 uncultured bacterium
TTTACAAGAAAAGAAACAAAAGAATCGGCCTTTTTGTATGCCCGATGTTATTTTTGAGGCTGGATTTTGATGAAAGGCTTTCGATCCACCACTCATAACCCATGCGCAACCCTCAGCACTGAAGATCTGGTGCGGAGGCCAATGCCCACCCCTTTTGTCGCTCATGATGATTGTGATCGATCCGTGGCTGACAAAAAGGCCATCAGCCCTTCCCTGCCCGTTAATAAAAAAGAGGGTGGCTATTCTGAGGACCAAATCTAAGATATTCCGAGAAAAAATCCTCAAATTTCTGAGGATTCCTCAAAAATCTGATGGATTCAGCACGTCTTGCACGGTTTCAGAAGCGTTGCGTGAGACCCAGTGAGACGACCTGCTTTTCGTAAAAGAGATTGCGGAAAGGGGATTCGTTGCGGTACCAGCCCAGCCGGATGCGGCATGAGGCGGTGCGGCTGATGTCGCGGGATAGGTCCGCCACGACGTAGCTGCTCTCTTCGTTTTCGGTGTCAGGCCGTATCTGGAAGAGCGGACGGAGTGAATCGGTGTATCGTTTCCACCTGATGACGGCACGGAGCGCCAGCGATAATTTCCACGGAATCGGTTTGACGACTGTGGCGCTGAATTCAGGCTGGGTGTAGGCGTAGCCGTAGCTGTTCGATTTGATTTGCTGAAACATGCCGTTTACTTGAACCAGGGCCCAGCCATACCATTCCATCGAGACAGTGACTTCGCGCAGGTTATCCTTCTGCGTCACGCCCAGATCCATCCAATCGATAGTAGAATCCGTCTCAACGCTGGTAAATGCATTGCGCTGGTAGGCGCCCTCGCCCAGACTGCTGCGCAATTCGACAGTGAAGCCGGGCCGGACCTCCAGGCTCAAGGTGAGGCCGATCCGCTGATGGGTGGTGTCGAAGTAGCGCCCCGCGAGCCAGTCCATCCCGGCGAAAGACGCAAACAGAGATGTTCGAACACCGCGTACGGGAGCCCAAATCACCGACGGCGTCAAGGTCCAGTAACGGTATCCACGCGTTGATTGAAAAAAGGTTTTGGATTTGCCACCGAGTCCGATTCGGGCTGAGAAGTTGCCGCCGAGGCGGACAGAGCATGCTGCGCTGGCGTCATGGATCATCCGGTTTTCTTCGGAGAATCGGGTGTAGCCTTCGAATCCTCCGAGATACTGGGCGGTGGCGTTGACGCGTCGGAGCTGCGTTCCTTTTGCGGATAGACGCAGAAGCAGCCGGCCGGCCTGGTCGGAAGATGACCCTGTCAGTGATTCGAAGACATTGTCGTCACTCAAGAGGGAGATATCGAATCGTGACTGCCAACGCCAGGTCTGACTCCATGCAGCCGGATGCACAATTCCCAGAAAAAACAGAAGGATGAGAGTGTTTCGACAATTCATGACGGATTGGGTATTTTACTGTTTTCGAGATTCGGCCTGGCTGCGGAACCAGCCGGCGCGGACGTCCAGACTATCGGCCAGAGACTGCATGCGTGCGAGATAGGCGTCCCACCGGGCGATGGTTTCTTCGAGGGTCGCAGCCTCTTCCGGTTGGCGGGGCAGAACTGACTGGCGGATCTGCGACCGTTCCACAGCGTCTGGTGTCCAGGCAGATTGGGAGGGATTAAGCCAAAGCATTTCCGGTGTACGGTTGTCCGCATTTCGATAAGTGCCGCCTGGTTGGCTTTTCGTTTCAGTGTTCCGCTGACGGTCCAGGATCTCCTCATCCTCATTAAAGAGATCCAGATCTTCGGCCAGCTCCGTCATCTGCTGGCGGATTTTATGCTCCTCCCTCAGCGCTTTGACACGCTGGGCGGCCTGCCGGATTTCCTGACGAATGGTCTCGATCCTGTCGCTCAGGAGATCACTCTTGAGCTGAAGCTGCCGGGGCGTATCTTCCTGCCTGGCCTCGATCACAAGACCATTGCCCACGCGAACCCGGGAGTCGGACCCGATGGATTCCCACTGCTGTTTTTGATCGAGGAGCGCATCGACGCTGACAAGCAAATCCTGCCTTTTGCTGGTCGTATCAAGATCGGCAGCGGCCAGAAGCCGGGTAATTTCCACTTGAGCGAAGACGATAAGGCGTTGGGCGATGGCGTTCCGTTCGTCCGAAATCTGCAGGATTTGGTGATCGAGGCTGCTGACCTGATTGGTGAGGCGCTGCGACTCCCGGAGGGCCTTTTCGAGCTGGCGGTGATCGCTGTTACTGAGAGGATCTCTGTCACGGAGGACTGCGATACGGCGCGCGACGATGTCCGCTTCGCCAGACAGCCGCACCCGTTCCCACTGAAGTGAGTCAAGCTTGGTTTGGAGTGTCTGGAATTCGGATTCCAGCGACGCCAGGTCCGCAGTCTGGGCGTGTACGACGAAACCGGCAGTCCATAGCACCAGTGCACAGACCGCCATCCGACTCATGTGTTGCAGATGCTTCATGGATTGTCGTCCTTGTCAAGGAGTCCGTACTTTTCAAGTTTATAGTACAGGGCGCCCTCCTTGATACCCAGCAGACGGGCGGCCCGGGCCTTGACACCACCGGCCGCTTCGAGAGCCTGTCGGATGAGCCGTTCTTCCATTTCATCCATGGCGGTGTTCAGGTCCAGGCTGTTTTGTGCAATCTTCGTGCCCGGGATATCAGGCCCAGTGATGGCCAGATTCTCCGGCACGATTTGATTTCCCTCAGTGAGGACGACAGTCCGTTCGAGGACATTTTCCAGCTCCCGCACGTTGCCCGGCCAGTCGTACGCTTTGAGCAAGGCCAGAGCGTCTTCGGATAGGGTTGGGGAAGCCTTCCCCATGTCTCCTGCCAGACGCTCGAGAAAGTGTTTGGCTAAAAGGGGGATATCGTCCTTTCGTTCACGGAGAGACGGCAGGTGAATCGGCAGGATGTGCAGACGGTAGTAGAGGTCTTCACGGAATCGACCCGTCTTGACATCCCCGGGCAAATCTCTGTGGGTGGCGGCGATGACGCGCACATCCACCTTGACGGTTTCTTCGCCGCCCACGCGTTCAAATTCCCGTTCCTGCAGCACGCGGAGAAGCTTCACCTGCAGGTTTGGAGGGATGTCTCCGATTTCATCCAGAAACAGGGTCCCTCCATCCGCCAGTTCAAACCGTCCTTTTTTACGACGCAATGCGCCGGTGAAAGCGCCCTTCTCGTGACCGAAGAGTTCACTCTCAAGAATTCCTTCTGCAAGGGCGCCGCAGTTGACGCGGATGAAAGCTCTGTCTTTGCGCGGGCTGGTAAAATGGATGGCGCGAGCCACCAGTTCCTTGCCCGTGCCACTTTCCCCGTAAATCAAGACCGATGTATCGCTCGCAGCGACTTTCTGGATGGTCCGGTACACCCGGCGCATGACCGGCGATTCACCCACGATCTCACCAAAATTGAAGTGCAGGGCGATCTCCTGGCGAAGGTAAGCGTTTTCATCTGACAGTCGCCTGGCGTTCTGGCGCTGGAGGCAGGCTTCAGCGGCCCGCTCCACTTTCAGAAGGAGCGTTTCCTTCGAAAACGGTTTGGTGATAAAGTCCCAGGCACCTGCCTTCATGGCCTCCACGGCCAGTTCAATGGTTCCGTACGCTGTGATGACCATGACTTCTGTTCCCGGCGCGTGCGATCGGATATCCTTTAAAAAAGAGATACCGTCCATGCCTTCCATGCGGTAATCTGTGATAACCAGGTGGAACGCATCCCGTCTAAGGCAATCCAGTCCCTCTGCGCCGCAGGGCGCTTCAAAGACCTGATGTCCAGCCTTCTTCAGCACAGCGGCTATGCCCTGGCGCATGGTGTCGTTGTCGTCCACAACCAGAATGTGGATCGGCTTCTCTGTCTGATTCACGGGTCAACCTCCCGCAGGTGAAATGTGTCCGTATTGCCGGGTGATGCTGATGTGTCTTTCAGCTGAGGAAGGATAATCTCAAATGTTGTGCCATCGGATCCGGACTTTACCAGACGGATGGCGCCGCTGTTGGCTTCCACCAGACTTTTGACAATGGCCAGGCCCAGACCTGTCCCTTTCTCGCGTGTCGTGAAGAAGGGGTCAAAGATGCGGTCTCGAATATCTTCTGGAATACCGTACCCGGAATCCGCGACGGATATGGTAATGTCACTGTTCCTGTTCTTCCATCGGATGGTAATGCTTCCGCCCGGTTCCATTGCCGCGATGCTGTTTCGCACAAGGTTGAGCAGGATCTGCTTGAGTTGAACCGGGTCGGCCCACACGTGTTGTTCGGCTTCTTCTCCCCCTGCCTGCCACGTCACATTTCGGCTCTCCAATTCTGCCTGAGATAGGTGCCGCACATCCTGTGCAATTTGGGATAGACTGCATGCCTGACGGTTGGGCGCCTGCGGACGGGCGTAATCCAAGAAGCTGTCCACAATCTTTTTCAGATGATCGACTTCACGTGAGATCTTGGCCACGTGCTGCCGGGCTTCGCTCTGGCCTGCGACCTCGTCGGTCAGAAGATCCGCAAAGAGCGTGATGCCGCCCAGGGGATTGCGGATTTCGTGCGCCACTCCGGCCAGCATGGCCTTGAGCTTTTGTTCGCGACCGATCACGCCCTGACGCATGGACTCCATCGTCCGCGCCAGCAGGCCGATTTCATCCTTTTCCAACTGGGGGATAGCGTTCTCGTAGTCGCCCTGACCGATCTGTTCCGACGCCTTTGCCAGTCGATGGAGGGGGCGGGTGATAGTGCGGGCGATCATCACGCCAAGGATCGCTGCGCCAACTGTTCCCAACAGTCCGATGAGCCAGAGACGCTTCCGCATCCGTCCCACAGAGCCGAGAAAAGTCGCGCTGCCGTCAACACGGACACCTCCAACGACGTCGTCTCCAATCACTAGGGGCGCGTACCCGGTCATGGTGGGCTGACCGTCGATGCCGGTGAAGAGCACGGACGTGGCTGACTCGCCCCGTCCGATGGCCTCCATCTCGCGGCGGTAAAACCGCAGAGTGAAATCGCGCGTCCCGCGCTCCACGCCGATATCGGTATCCAACAAGCTGCGCCCCTCCGGATCAAAGAAAGCAATGCGCTGGACGCCTGTTTGCGTCTGGAGTTTGATCAGTTTCTTGCGGAGGTTGTTTTGCGTGCGGGGGCCTGCATCGGAGAGGAGGTAACCGACCTCATCGTCTGAGAATTGGACCGAAGCAGCTCGCGCCATGGCCATCAGCTTGGCGCCCAGCTCGTCCTCGAGGCTTTGCCTGAGTATCCAGTGAAGGGACCATCCGCTGATGCCCAGGATAGACGCCATCATGAGGACGAATGCCAGAATCAGACGGTGATGTATGCGATGGAGAAACATGAATCCCCTTTAACACTTCGGGTTTTCTCCAGTCAATATACTTCGAACCATCGGAATTGTCAAGCTGTCCGATATGATCTTTGTATGCGATGTTGTGGATTAACCTGCGTTGCGAGCCGTGCGTTTGCCTTCTTCCACATCAACTTTAAGTAATAGCAGGCCGCCAGCGACAAAGAATAAGACCAGGGACAGGATCGCCAAACGGCTGGTTCGGAAGAGCTGGCCGACCAGGGCAAAGACGGCCGGCCCCATCACGCCTGCGAATTTGCCGCTGATGCTGTAGAAGCTGAAAAATTCCGCTGACCGGTTTTGAGGAACCATGGCTCCGAAGAGAGATCGGCTCAGAGCCTGCGTGCCGCCCTGGACAATGCCAACCATGCCGGCGAGAATCCAGAAGTGAAGGGCCCGGGTCATGAAGAATCCTCCCGCCGCAATGAGGATGTAAACGCCCAGACCTGCGAGAATGGACCGCTTGGCGCTGATACGGCCGGCAAGCCGTCCAAAAAGTAAAGTGGCGGGAATCCCGATCATCTGGGTTAAAAGCAGCGCTCCGATCAGATCCAATGTACCGATGCCGATTTCATCCCCGTAGGCTGTGGCCATCTTGATGATGGTGCCGATGCCGTCGTTGTAGAGCCAGAATGCGACGATGAAGATGAAAAGTTGTCGGTACTGTCGGATGGATCGGAAGGTTTGGGTGAGGCGCTTGACCGACGTGCGCCAGTAGCTCTGTCCGTTCAATCCCCCTGCCTGTCCTGGCGGCTCGGGCACACGCAAAAAAAGCGGGATCGAGAAGAGCGCCCACCACACAGCCACGGTGGCGAAAGAGAGGCGCATTCCC
>CAZDVF010000171.1:0-6134 GCA_964508725.1 uncultured bacterium
CCAGTTTCAGTTGGTTTTTTAATCCTTTCTTTGATGACTGTGGTGAACTTGGGTTTGGGTCCCGTTGAATCCCAGACCGCAGAGATGACAAAAAGGAATTGACAATATGCAAAAAGGATTGGCGTACGCCAATCCTTTTTGCATTCCATCGGGTTCATGATTCCCGTTCAAGCTTGAGCACCGCTTTCTTTTTCTGATTCCACACTTCACCGTAGCCTTTCAAACCATCCAACGACCGGTATAATTGATAGCAGACCACATCCCTGGAATCAGGGTCCTTGATGGAGAATGTCAGCAGTCCGCCTCGGTATGCTACATTGGAAATGGGCAAGTCCTTGATGATTGTGTTGTCATTCATGACGCCAGTGAGCCGGTCACCGGCGTCATCCAATACCAGAGTGAGGAGAAGCTCCATCTGACCGTCCGGCGTCGGATAGGCTACACTGCCTGTCCATTGACCGTTTAATCCATCAACAGCGGGAGGTCCGGTCCATGTCAGTTTGTCCATGATGTTCTGAGCGATCATATCCACACTGATATCTCGTCCCTGCGTGATGGTCTGCCAATAATCGGGATTGGAACGGATCATTTCGAAGAAGTCCGCCAGGTATTTTTGATCCATTTCAGGATTATGAGGTGTGAACAGGCTGCGGATATCCCCCGGTCCGGGGCAGTCGATATCGAGCATGCGCAAACCATCCCTGTGGCAAAAATCTTCGGTTGTCATTGTGAACGAACGGATATCCTTGTTCAGGTTGGTGCTGAAATAGACCGCCATGTTGCTCACATCAATGACCACAGACCAGCGTACATTTGTGCTCATCTCTTCCAGCATGTTGAAGCTGTACGCCACCGGATCCTGATCCGAATATTGACGCAGCAAGTCAGCGCCGTGAATAAAACGGGGAATTTCCTTATAGATTTTTTCTGCCTCCAGCTCGCCGCCGAAACCCTGATGCAAACGCAGCCATTTCATCGCTTCAGGATAGTGAGAATTGCAACACATGGGGACAGGCATACTGTCGCCCGAGTATGCAACCGGCTTGCCGTCGATAAAGTCGATGACAGCAGTCTTGCCGGACTTGTCCGCAACAAAATAGTGCCAGCCCCATCCGTCGATGGACATTCGGCCGGCATTGTCGATCACATCGTCGACCGAGTCGAAATTGTCCAGTATGTACTGCATCCACTGGCACTGGAAGAGTTTGGGCTTGGCAGGATCGTCGGGATATCGGGTATTAAAATTCATTTCCCAAATGTAGAGGCCTGCTTCATTCATACCGCCGTCAATCAGTTCCTTTCCAAATGGATTAAATGTGACCGATCCGTATGTTGATTTCCATATCAGGTCGGGCTGAGCTTCCGTATTCATCTTGATCAGGTTTTCCCAGCTGTATCCCTTTTTCCACTCGCCTCTCTGATTCATGTAGATCCCCCCAAGAACGCGCTCGACATTTCCCTGGTTCAGGCTGTGGACAAAGAACAGTCCCTGGCTGGTTTTCAGCATGAAGGATGTGCAGGCCGTTGCATTGCATGCCGATATCATCAAAACGATAAATATGATGATTGGAATACGTGTTTTTCCACGAGACATAATGTGCTCCTTTCGCACTTTGGAGTATCATTGCTTATTCTAATGTGACAGATGGATATCCGTTTTGTTGCATCCTACAAAATCAGGCACACAACAACGCTTAGAATTATCTGAGGATTGATCATCACATAAAAAACCGGTCCGGATGTAAACTCCGGACCGGTGAGAATGTGATGCAAACTCTTTTAGAGGATGTAGCTGTTGAGGGTAACACCGTCCGGAGGTGGGACTTCCTCCCGATAGATATCCCAGTATGTTTTCCTCGCCTGCCCCAGTATTTTATAGAGTTCATGACTTTCGTCAGCGTGCTGCTCGGCCAGGGTGTGGCCCTCCATGTCGGTGAGCACAATGCGTTGGGCGCGGTTCAGGATGCCTGCTGTGCCGATGGAACAGACTGTCACGGCTTCATTTTTCTTTGACCGGTCGATCAGTTCACCGTATATCATATCCCGTTCCACCACATTCACGCCTTCGTTGCGCAGAATGGCACAGATGCCGCCGATGGTCACTGAAGGCAAAATGAGCGGGCTTTCAGGGATTTTTATAACCGTTCCGTCAGTAAATGCAAAGAGGCAGCAGGAGCTGTCCCATTCCGTCACCTTGCGGTCTTTCAAGGAGAGATGGGGCTGATCGTCCAGAAAGAGAGCGGCGGCAGCTTCAGGCACCCTTTGCTTGGCTGCATCCACGGCCTTGACACTCATGAGATAGTTGACTCCCAGTTTGTGATTCCCCGTGCCGTTGATGCCCATGGCCCGCACCAAATGGGGGATAACGACACCGGTGAAGGGTTCGCCCAGATAACGGTCGTAGGAACAGGCAACGGCCCTGAAGGCGGGCTTGTCAGGAAAGGTGACGCCGATTGAGAGAGACTCGTCCACAGTGAAGGGACGTAAATAGCCCTGGGTATCCCGATCTGCCATGTCTGATACAAAATCAAGCATCTCCGGATCACGGAAGAATCGTAACAAAACGGATTCAATCTCATTCACACACGGCACCAGATCTTGCTGTGCGTTGCTGAGATTAAACGCCATCGACCGGCGGAATCGATTCAGGTTCTGATGAAGATTGACAAAGTTTAACCGTATTTCGCCATTTGCGGTTTTCATGATGAAGAAACGAATACCCTCAAACGCCAAAAAGAGTCCATAGTGAATCGATCGGGAAACGCTGTAAACCGCTGCGTCATAGGGGAGCATGTCGAATGTGCGATCTGTTAGCTTGTACCGCATCTGCCGTGATGCCCATTGGGTTCCTTCAAAACCTGCCATGTCTCCTCCTTGTGTAGTCAGGCTTCATTCAGGGTTTGGGAAAATATATTTAAACAATTTACAACATTCACTTCTAAAATACCATGATTTTTTATATAAACACGAACTTTTGACTGCTTATAGGTGCATTCCCTGTTAAATTATTTTATGACTAATCTTATAATCAAAATCCAAAATTCTTTGTGAATTGGTTGAATTTCGGATTCAAAATGGTTATTATTGATCTCACCTCAAAATTAACGAAATAGGTCTAACAGTTTCTGTCATATACGGGCACAGTTTTCGAGATTGGCAAAAGCTCAATACAATTGGAATCCGGGATGGATGTGCAAAAACAATTCTACGGCCGTTGCCGCAATGGAGAAACTGTAGATTTATTACATTGTCTTTTCCCATGCTTTCACTGATGACACGATGCGCATCTCAAAGCCGAAAGCGGCCCAATATCCTGTGGATTGCGGTGAAAGATATTTCTCCTTTCTTGAGCTGTTACGGATATGACAATTCAACGCCGAATGTGGATCACCTGGCCAATAGCGGCGTTCGATTTGCCGCTCTATTATCCGGACATTCCTGAAATCCGTGAGGATTGGTCTCAGCATCTGGACTGCATTCGCATTACGGATGACGAGGTTGGAGAGATTGTCCGGGATCTTCGTGATGATGGACTATTGGAAAATACGATTCTCATTTTCTTTTCTGATCACGGCATGCGGTTGTGGCGGCATAAACAATTCTGTTACGACAGCGGACTCCACGTCCCCTTTATCATGAGCCGGGCAGGCAATCCTGAATATCTTGGAGGCGGAGGCAGTGTGCGGGAAGACCTTGTAAACGGACTGGACATCGCAGCCACTTCGCTGGCGCTGGCCGGCATTCCCATCCCAGCCTGTATGGAAAGCAGGGATTTATTTGTCAAAGATTTTCTGCCCCGGGATTTGTGATTGCTGCACGTGATCGCTGTGATTATGCCATTGACCGCATCCGATCGGTGCGCACCCGTCGATTCAGATATATCAGAAACTTTTTCCCGGACCGTCCTTACATGCAGCCCAATTATCGGGATGAATGGGAGATTACTGCATTGATACGCAGACTCCATGCAGAGGGAAAGCTCAATATTGTTCATGACCGATTCTGGCCCAGCGAAAGGCCTTCGGAGGAGCTGTAAGATCTGGAAAGCGATCCTCATGAAATCCATAATCTTGCATATGATCCTGGATATCAGGATATATTGGGCAAACACCGTAAAATTTTAACTCAATGGATTTGCGAGACGGATGATAAGGGACAATATCCAGAAGACAGCGCCAATTTGAAATACATGCTGGACGTTTGGCGGGAACGGGGAGTAGAACCGGTAAATCCTGGGTATGATATCTTGAAAAGGAAGTAATCTGTAATATTTCAATTCGGATTTTAAAACAGGAGGAGAGTGTCATGTCTTCAAACATGATCAAGTATTCTTTTAGCATGATATCATGCCTGGTGAGCGTGATCTTGTCAACAGTGGTACATGCGCAAACATATACATTGTCCTCCCCGAATGGAAAATATAAAATAAACGTTTCGATTGGCAGGCAAATTGTATATTCCGTCCACTATAACGGAAAAACATTGTTGGCTTCTTCTGCCCTCGCCCTGACACTGGGTTCCGGATTCACATTGGGTGAGAACGGCAGTGTTAAAGAAACTGAGCGAAAGACGGTAGACCAGTTGATTCATCCTGTGGTCAAAGGTAAAAGTGAGCAGATCGTTGAGCATTACAATGCATTGATCCTTCATTTTAAGAAGGATTATACTGTTGATTTTCGTGCATACAACGAAGGCATTGCCTATCGCTTTCAAACAGAGATGCAGGATGACATCATCGTCCAATCAGAGAGAGTGGAGTTCAATTTCCCTGAAGATTTTACCATCTATTTTCCGGAAGAGGAGCGTTTCCACTCTCACAATGAGAGACAGTATCTCTATCAAAGTTTGAGTATGATCTCCGAAAAACAGATGTGTAGTCTGCCGGCGCTGGTCGATACGAAATCATCCGTGAAAATATTGATTTCGGAATCAGACCTGGAAGATTATCCCGGATTGTGGCTGAGGGGCAGCGGATCCACTTCTCTCTCCGGATTGTTTCCAGCCTATCCCCTGGAGACCAATCAACCCAATGACCGGAATGTTGTGGTCACCAAACGGGCCGATTATTTGGCCAGAACCAGAGGGACGCGAAGTTTTCCCTGGCGGTTTCTGGCGATTTCTGAAAACGATGGAGAGCTTGTTACCAATCAATTGAGTTATCTTTTGGCCAAACCAGTGCAGTTGAAGGATACATCCTGGATAAGGCCCGGCAAAGTGGCCTGGGACTGGTTTAACTACAACAATATTTATGGCGTCGATTTCAGAGCCGGGATCAATACGGAAACGTATAAATACTACATCGATTTCGCCTCCCAATATGACATTGAATATGTCATCCTGGATGAGGGCTGGTACAAATTGGGTGATCTGATGGATATCAATCCAGACATCCAAATGGAAGAGATTTTGAGTCATGCCAAAGAAAAGAATGTGGGGATTATCTTGTGGGTCATCTGGAAGACACTCGACGATCAGTTGCAGGAAGCGCTGGACCAGTTTGAGAAATGGGGCGTGAAAGGGATCAAGGTTGATTTCATGCAGCGTGACGATCAATGGATGGTCAATTATTACTATAAAATAGCCAGGGAAGCGGCAAAACGGCATCTGTTGGTTGACTTTCACGGCGCATACAAACCGTCGGGTTTGCGGCGGGCTTATCCCAATGTGCTGACCTTTGAAGGCGTTCAGGGATTGGAGCACAACAAGTGGTCGAAAAAATCGGACCCCGAGCACAATGTGACCATCCCGTTCATACGCATGGTGGCCGGTCCAATGGATTACACGCCAGGGGCTATGCATAATGCGCAAAAGGACGATTTTGAATTTATTTATCATACACCCATGAGCCAGGGAACACGCTGCCACCAATTGGCCATGTATGTCATTTTTGAAAGTCCATTGCAGATGCTGGCAGATTCGCCCACGCATTATTTAAGGGAACCGGAGTGCATGGAATTCCTCTCTCAAGTACCCACGGTCTGGGACGAGACTGCTGTCTTGGATGCGAAAGTATCTGACTACATCATCTTGGCCAGAAAAAATGGGGATGCCTGGTACATGGGCGCTATGACAGACTGGGAAGCAAGGGAATTCACTGTTGATTTCACTGCTGTCCGGACGTTCAAATAAATTGA
>CAZDVF010000172.1:0-6109 GCA_964508725.1 uncultured bacterium
GGGATCGCATTTGTCAAGTTTTTTCTTCTTGACATGGGAGTGCGGAATCTGTACCTTATTTTGTATGCCTGGAACGTAATTCTCCATTTTCCGACAAGGATTGAACCGTGTTGATTACGCTGCTTACCGATTTTGGTCTGTCTGGTCCTTATGTTGCTTCCATGAAGGGTGTGATCCTGTCCATTTGTCCTGACGCCCGAATCGTTGACATCTCGCACACCATTGCGCCACAGAATGTGGAAGAGGCGGCATTTGTGCTGCACCGGATTTGGCGTGATTTTCCGGAAGGGACAATCCACACAGCGGTGGTGGATCCTGGCGTGGGAAGCGCGCGTGCTGCGCTGGGCGTCCATGCTTGCGGACACATTTTTCTGGCTCCGGACAACGGTATCCTCAAACATGTGTTTGATGCCTGCCCGGAGCGGCAGATTTTCCACCTGACGAATGAAACCTGTTTCCGCACACCGGTGAGCGCGACATTTCATGGACGCGACATTTTCGCGTCGGTTGCAGCACATCTTGCCCGGGGTGTTCCCCTGGAATCAATGGGCGATCCATTCGACGGTTATATGACAGGCGATGTTAAAAAACCTGTCCGTCAATCTGATCGGATTGACGGCGAGATTCTCTATGTGGATGGATTCGGAAACGGCGTGACCAACATCCCGGAAGAGATGATTCCGGACATGTCAAACGTCACAATCCAGATCCACAAGATACAGATCAAAGGACTGGTCCGGACGTATGCTGATGTTCCGTCCGGAAACATGCTTGCTCTGACCGGCAGCGGCGGAACCCTTGAGATCTCGATGCGGAATGGGTGTGCGTCCGGAAAAGTTCCATTTGTTGCAGGCGATTCCGTGACCGTCCTGATGCATCCAAATTCGGCAACGCAATGAACGAACGATATGACACATCCCAACAAATCTGGGTGAACAATGCGGATGCATCCGTCTGGCCTGAACCGCGGCGTAAACCGAACCGGCTTTGGCTCCATGTGACGCTTTTTGTCCTCACCATCTGCACGACCTTTTTTGTGGGATTTGGTGACGGCATCATGGGCGCGCTGTGGTATTCGGGTGGCATTATGACCATCCTGCTCTGCCACGAGATGGGCCATTATTTCATGGCCCGGAAGCACGGCATTCCTGCTACGCTGCCCTTTTTTATTCCTGTGCCGCTGCCGCCGTTCGGAACCATGGGCGCGGTGATCAAGATGGAAGGCCAGATGCCGAACCGGCGCGCCCTGTTCGACGTGGGTGTGGCCGGCCCCCTGGCCGGTCTGTTTGTCATCATCCCCGTTATTCTCGTCGGTCTTCGGATGTCCGATATTGTGAATCTGTCTGACCTGGGCGAGGGTACTTTCTCGCTGGGCGATTCGCTTCTATTTTCACTCCTGGCGCGGATTGCCGTGGGCCCTCTGGCAGAGGGGACGGATATCATGCTGCATCCATTGGCTTTCGCCGGCTGGGTGGGTCTTCTGGTCACAGCACTGAACCTTTTGCCCGTTGGGCAGCTCGACGGCGGCCACGTGACGTATGCCTTGTTCTGGCGGAAGAATAAAATCCTATCCGCTGTGTTCTACACCGTGTTTCTCCTCATTTTCCTCTTTCTCTACATGGGCTGGTTTCTCCTCATCGTTGTGCTGGCCATCTTCCGGACACATCCGCCGACCCGCAATGATCTTGTTCCTCTCGATGCCAAACGACGCGTTCTGGGGATTGCCGTGCTCATCGTTTTCGTCTTGTCCTTCACACCCGTGCCCTTCGGATTCGGCGAAGGGCTCATCCCTATGCTTGTGAAACTGTTCCATCCTTGATGCATCGCTTCCCTAATTGTTGGATTGCGCGTTTTACCCGAATCCGATTCTATAGATTGTCATCGTTTTTGAACAAGAACGCAGGAGCAGAGAAGATCATCCGTCCGCTTTGAGTCGAAGAGATTACCGATCATTACAGGTTCAGGGAGACGATGTAACCCTCCCGCGGGACGCCTCTATCTTTCCGACCGGTTTCCCCTTGGATTCAACATGCCAAGTTGCTATATTTGAGCAGGTTTTTAAAGGAGTGAAGAGGTTGTACCGTGAAAATCGCTGTCTATCAGCTTGCGCCTGAATTTGGAGACAAACAGCGCAATCTGAACCGGATCGAAAAGGCTGTCCAAACTGCCGGAGCCGATCTGGTGGTGCTGCCTGAGTTATGCGCTACGGGGTACCAGTTTACGTCCCGCAGCGAGGCAGCGGACTTGTGTGAGTCCATACCCGAAGGTGAATCAATCCGAAAGCTTATCGACCTGTCCCGAAAACACAACTGCCATATCGTCGCCGGTGTTGGTGAGAAAGCGGGCGATGCGCTGTATAATTCGGCTGTGCTCACCGGTCCAGATGGTGTGATCGGCGTGTACCGCAAGGTGCATCTCTTCTGGGATGAGAAACTCTGGTTCCAGCCCGGTGATCTGGGATTTCCGGTGTGGGATATTGGCAGTGCCAAAATCGGGATCATGATTTGTTTTGACTGGATTTTTCCTGAAGCAGCGCGTTCGCTGGCTCTGGCCGGCGCGGATGTGATCTGTCATCCTGTGAATCTGGTGTTGCCCTATTGCCAGGATGCCATGGTGACGCGGTGTGTCGAGAACAGGATTTTTATCGTGACCGCCAACCGTATTGGCACAGAAGCGCGTGGCGGCAGGGATCCCCTGACTTTTACAGGTGGAAGCCAGATCGTTGATCCACGAGGCAACATTCAGTTTCGTATGGCGTCTGATGCCGAAGACCTCCAAGCCTGCGAGATTGATCCGACTCTCGCGCGGGATAAACAGATCACGCCGTGCAACCATCTGTGGGAGGATCGGAGGCCGGATCAGTACGAAGCGGGTTGAGGTGGATTCCCGCTCAAAGCATCGCGGGAATGACAAGATGTCAGTTTTGTGTCCAAATTCATCCGTTTTTGAGCAGGAAGAATGGATATCCTGATGCGTGAGGTGGTGTGATGTCCAAGGCGTGGAACGGGCCGCTGGAGCGGATTGACGATTACCGCTGGAAAATACCCAAAAGCTATCAGCAGGGTATGCGTGTTGACGGCGTGATTTATGCTGACCGGGAAATGATTGAGCAGGTACGGAATGATCAGGCGCCTCAGCAAGTGGCCAACGTGGCGCATCTCCCGGGTCTGGTCGGCCCTTCGATGGCCATGCCGGACATCCATTGGGGGTATGGCTTTCCCATCGGCGGTGTGGCCGGAGTGGATGCCACTGACGGCGTGATCTCGCCGGGCGGCGTGGGGTATGACATCAACTGCGGCGTGCGTCTTGTCCGAACAGATCTTGAACTGTCTGACGTTCGGGATTCTATCCGCCCTCTTGTTGATGGGATGTTCCGCAGCGTCCCATGCGGCGTGGGTTCTACCAGCAAACTGAGGCTGTCGAACAAGGAAATCCGATCGGTCTTGCGTGAGGGTTCAGCCTGGGCTGTGAAGCAGGGCTTCGGCTGGAACGGGGATGTGGAGCACACGGAGCAGCAAGGCTGCCTGGAGGGCGCTGATGCAGACGCGCTGTCTCCCCGCGCGCTGGAACGGGGGCGTCCCCAGCTTGGCACGCTGGGTTCCGGGAACCACTTCCTCGAAATCCAGGAAGTGACGGAGATCTTTGATCCCGCCGCCGCGGATGCGTTCGGACTGCGCAAGGGACAGATCACGGTGATGATCCACACGGGCTCGCGCGGCCTGGGGTATCAGGTGTGCGACGACAGTCTCGAACGAATGGTCCGGGCCATGCGGAAATACAACATTCATGTGCCGGACAACCAGCTGGCCTGCGCACCGGTGACCTCCCCTGAGGGACGCCAGTACTTTGCTGGTATGGCTGCGGCTGCAAACTATGCCTGGACGAACCGGCAGCTCATCCTCCATTGGGTCCGCGAGACATTCGAACAAGTTCTGGGTCAGTCGGCCGAGCGTCTGGGCATGCACATGGTGTACGATGTGGCCCACAACATCGCCAAGTTCGAAGACCATACGGTCCGCGGGACAAAGCAAAAGATTGTGGTTCACCGCAAGGGTGCGACGCGCGCGTTCGGACCGGGGCATCCCGACATTCCCCGGAATTATCGCAAGACGGGCCAGCCTGTGCTGATCCCCGGAGACATGGGCACAGCCTCATACGTTCTCGTCGGCACGGAGCGGGCAATGGCCGAGAGTTTTGGATCGACCTGCCACGGCGCAGGACGGGTCATGAGCCGGAACGCGGCTGTGCGGAAGCTCCAAAACCGTTCCATCGCCAGGGAACTGGAAGATCGGGGGATCATCGTCCGCAGCCGGGGACGCAAGACGCTCTTTGAGGAAGCGTCTGAAGCGTACAAGAATATAGACCGCGTGGTGGAGATCGTACACAAGGCCGGACTGTCGCTCAAAGTCGCCAAGATGCGGCCGCTGGGAGTGGTGCAGGGATGAGAGAGTTGATCCGATTTTTCCCAGTAGGAGTATTACGCATCCGAAGTGTTTGAATTTGGGCATCGTGACCGGTTTTTTTCTGACCGATCATGCCCCTCGATCCTTTGTTGTGACAGGGATTCGATCCGGCTTCCGCGATAACATGATTTTGAAGGACATGCCATGCAATTTATGACCAAACCCAAAAAGCGCGTGATCATCAACATCACATCGCTCATCGACGTCCTCTTTCTTCTCCTCATCTTTTTTATCGTGTCGTCTACCTTTCTTGAGCAGCCGGGCATGAAGCTGGATCTGCCGAAGACCACGGCCAACGAAGCCATGCGCATGGAGGGGTACACGCTCTTTGTCATGTCTGACGAAACCCTGTACCTTAACGAGGAGTCGATCACCAAGGAAGCGCTGCCCGAGCGTCTTAAAGCTATCGCACCGATCATCGAGGAAAAGGGATTAATTCTCAAAGCTGACGAGACCATCCGATACGGTCTCGTTGTGGAAGTGATGGATCTGGCCAAACAGAGCGGAGTCAAGAAGCTCGTCGTCGCGACACAGATTAAGGAATAAGAGGCAAGAGGCGATGGGAGAGAAGCAAATAAAAATCGTCCGCACTGTTCGTGAGATGCAGGATCTGTCTGATCAATTTCGACGAGAGGGCAAGGTCATCGGAGTGGTGCCCACCATGGGATTTCTGCACGAGGGGCATTTGAGTCTGATTCGTGCGGCGCGTGAGCGGGCCGACGTAGTGGCGGTGTCCATCTTTGTCAATCCCGCCCAGTTTGGACCGGGCGAGGATTTTGAG
This sequence comes from uncultured bacterium, assembly GCA_964508725.1. Taxonomy (GTDB): domain Bacteria; phylum Zhuqueibacterota; class QNDG01; order QNDG01; family DSAB01; genus CAZDVF01. The sequence continues at coordinate 5,245 of CAZDVF010000172.1, forward strand.
TGGTATCCCCGAGACTTCGAGCGAGACGAGCGCCTGGTGCGCAAAACTGGAGGGGATGTCATTTTTAATCCCTCCGCTGATGAGATGTACCCTGAAGAATATCTGACATCGGTCCATGTCGACACCATCACAACGGTGCTCTGCGGCGCGTCGCGGCCGGGCCACTTTCAGGGCGTGACCACAGTTTGCGCCAAATTATTCCACGCGGTCAAGCCGCACTTTGCTGTGTTCGGGCAGAAGGATGCCCAGCAGGTCGCGGTGATCCGCCGGATGGTGAAGGATCTGAATTTCGACCTGGATATTGTTGTCTGCCCAATTGTACGCGAAGCGGATGGACTGGCCATGAGTTCGCGGAATGTCTATCTCTCTCCTGAGGAGAGGGAAGATGCTTTGTCCCTCAGCCAGTCATTGCGGATGGTTGAAGAGGCGATTCAGGCGGGTGAGCGGAGCAGCAGTGTCCTCATCCAAACAATGCGGGATCACATCCTGTCCAAAACGCGCACGCGGATCGACTACGTTGCGATTGTCCATCCGGAAACACTGGAGCCGCTGGAAACCATCACCGAACGGACGCTCGTGGCCATAGCTGTTTTTGTAGGCAAGACGCGGCTAATTGATAATGTGTTGGTGGAGGTGTAGGAACCTGGAAACCTGACAGATCATCATGACCTGTCAGGCATGATTTCTTAAGACTTCCGCAGCACTTGCCCCGGCAATGCGCCGGTGTGCTCTCCCTGTTCCACCACAATCTTTTCAGCGGCAGACAGGGCCATCTCCCGGATTTCCTCACGGCTGTGATCGCTGCGTCGCGCCATTGCTTGGTCCTTTATTTATTGAACACTGTTCAGTGTTGTGCTACAGTTTA
>CAZDVF010000173.1:0-2182 GCA_964508725.1 uncultured bacterium
GGCCTTGTTGAGTCCGCGGACATACCCCGCATGGTGCATGTCGTGATGCAGGCGGACTGTTTGCTCGTCGACCACCGGCTCAAGGGCATTGTACGCATATGGCAGGGGTGGAAGTTGATGGCAGCCCGTCACTTGCGATGGACGTGGCATGCTGTCACCCAGAGCCATGGCAATGTTAGGACTTAAAGTCATGGCTCCTGCACCCAGTCCAACGGTCTTCAGGAATTGTCGTCGATCGTTGTTCATGTTCACCTCCTGTGCGTTTGGGATTAAGATCCCAGCAAATGCAAACTAAGAGCCATGATCAACATGCCCGCCATTAATCCCAGCATGGGCATGCGTTTGGAGCCATACGCTTTTGCAGCGGGAATCAGTTCATCGATAGAAATAGCGGTCATAATGCCCGCTACAGAAGCCAGAACATAGCCAAAAACCTGCACAGTCAGAAACGGCATTAAAAAGAGAGCAGCCAGCGCTGCGCCCAGGGGCTCGCTGACACCGGAAAGGAAAGACCAGAGAAAGGCCTTCTTGCGGCTGCCTGTCGCCAGATAGACAGGAACAGACACGGCCACGCCTTCGGGTATATTATGGACGGCGATCGCTACAGCGATCGCCGTGCCCAGACGAACATCTTTAAGCGCGCCTACAAATGTGGCCATCCCCTCGGGGAAATTGTGGATTCCGATACCCAGCGCAACAAGAAGGCCTGTCCGCATGAGATTGTCGGAACCTGAACGCTGCGGTGTCGGGTGCCCCTCACCCACATATTCGTGTGGGACAAGTGTGTCAATAAGAAAGTACGTGATCATCCCTGTAAAGAAGCCAACGTGAGCAGGCATAAAACCGATGGACTGAATGCTCTGTTGCAACAGCTCAACAAAGGAGACAAGGATCATGACTCCGGCAGAAAAACCCAGCGTAAAACCCATAAACCGGGGCCCGGGCTTTTGAACCGCCAGTCCGATAAAACTGCCGATGGTTGTTGCCAGGCCCGCACCCGCTGTTAAAAGGAGGGCCGTTACGATATTGGCGGACATATCAGGTTATGCCTGAAGCTCTTTGAGGCGATTTTTCACCTCCTCAATATGCCCCGGCACTTTCACCTTGCGCCAAATTGCTGCAATCTTGCCCTCGGGATCAATGAGAAACGTTGATCGTTCCACACCGAAGTATTTCTTACCATACATCTTCTTCAAAACCCAGGAATCGTACTGTTTGAGAACAGTCTGATCCCCATCACTGAGAAGTGTCACGGCCAGGTTGTGTTTATCCCTGAATCCGCAGTGACTCTTGGGTGAATCAGGACTAACGCCCAGGATCGTCGCATTCAGTCTGGTAAAATCTTCCAACTGCTGTGAAAACGTAATAGCTTCAAGTGTGCAACCCGATGTGTTGTCTTTTGGATAGAAATAGAGAACAATCCATTTTCCGGATAAATCACCCAGACAAACAGATTTGTCATCTGAATCAGGCAGACAAAATGCTGGCGCTGCATCACCCACGCTGAGATGTTTCATGTAATCCTCTCGGTTAAAATGGGACGATCTGTTCAATTTTCCCCGGATACCAGTTCGGAAACAAACAAACGCGCACCCAGATCCTTATCGATCATGAACAAGCCATTCCCCTCATTTCCTGCCAGTTTGAGTTTATCAATAATCTCGTTATCATTGCCCTCTTCTTCAATCTGCTCAGAGACAAACCACTGAAGGAAAATCTGCGTGGCATGATCTTTCTTGGTATTATCAATTACTCTTTTGAAAACATATCTTTTCCTGCGCCGCATTCGGGACAGACCCAGTCGTCGGGGATCTCTTCGAACGCCGTGCCCGGTGCAACGCCGTTTTCCGGATCACCAGTCTTGGGATCGTATACCCACCCGCAAACATCGCATACCCACCTGTCCATCATAACCTCCTTGAATTCAAAGTGTCGACTTGACTTCGTTTGATTTTCGAATGTGCTCTTTTTCTGCCTCAATGATCGCATCAATGACCTCTCTTCCACTGGCCTTGACAAGATCACGGATCTGATAAAAGAAGAGGAGTGTGTCCTTTTCAAAAGTCAACGCGAAATCGATGGCTGCTTTCTCGTCTTTCGCCCTGGCTGCAAAGTCGATATTTTTCTTCTCTCCAACGAAAAAACTGGAATCGGTCATCGCCTTGATGTACAGCCCCAGCTC
>CAZDVF010000173.1:2282-6086 GCA_964508725.1 uncultured bacterium
TCTCTCCAACGAAAAAACTGGAATCGGTCATCGCCTTGATGTACAGCCCCAGCTCGTCCCAATCAACGGCCGTACCCACCGCTTTCTCTGTGATCTGGCCGCGCAGACCCTCGTAGGCCTCCTTGTGCTTCTTTTCTTCTTCAGCCAAATACTGAAACAACGATTTGAGCTTCTGTGATTTTGCCTGGGATTGAGCCACTCTGTAAAAGTCGCAACCGGTTTCTTCAGTCTGAACAGCCATGTCGATAATGTCGTCTCCTGAAAAATAGATCGCCATATCCGCCTCCAATGCTTGTGTTCTGTTCTCTCACGTTTCACACGCGTGTCGTACGCGATGACATTGACAGTTCAACGTCACACCGTTTGGTTTTTATGTCCATCATTCGAAAGTATCTTCACAACTGCCAGGGTGAATTCGTCGGTAACGGGCTCATCTCCGATATACGCGCGAATAGCCTCAACAATACGCAAAACAATCTCCGCTGCCATTTGATCGGTGTGTTTCTGAACGACGTGCTTGAGCCTCTTTCTTCCGAACATAACTCCTTGCGAGTTGCAAGCCTCCGTTATCCCATCGGAGAAGAGGGCAATCACATCGCCGGATGCAATTGGAACCACAACATCCCTGTAGTCGACATCGGCCATAGCGCCGATCAACAGTCCGGTTTCATCCAGATGAGCATAGTCGCTGTTTTGTCGGATCAATAATGGCGGCTCATGGCCGGCGGAAACATAGGTCATTTTACTTTGTGCAGGATCGATTACACCATAAAATGCGGTCATAAACCGCCGACTCGCCTGACACAATTCCGTTAAGCGTGTGTTCAGGATTGCCATCACACCCGCTGGAGATGTTAAATCACTGGCGTGATCCCCTTCGGAATACATTTGAACGAGATGCCTGAATACACTGCCTGCTTCAGCCTTCAGATGGGTCGCGCCAATGCCATGCCCCATCACGTCAGTGATGACCAGACCAAGAGCCTGACCAGGATGGGAACCTTCGAGCTGGACTGCATCCACAAAATCGCCGCCCAAAAACTCGGTTGGAAGAGAGACCGCTGCGAGATCGACACCCGCGATACCGACCAAACGTTTAAACTCAACAGGATCGGGAAGCGAAAAACGGACATGCTCGTCCTCTATAACATCCTGTGTCTCAACATCCGTTAAATTCTGGATACGCTGAATTTCCCGGTTGACGAAAACCTGATGTTTCAGCTCTTCATCCGCCAGTTGCTTGAGAAGGGATACCGTCTCTGGCATGGCCGCCTTCTGACTGGCTTTGAGGTAATCGTTATACGCATCAGTCTCTTTTTTCAGAGCCAGCTGAAGGACATCCAAAATAGCTCTGGTTTTTGCGATTTCCATACATCCTTCTGCGTTATTGAAGCCCCCTGCCGCAAGCCACGGGGAATGCGGTCGCTGGCAGATTCAACATTGAGTAAAGATAGAACTTATAGAGAACGAATTCAAGCTAAATAATAACATCTTTTCGAAAAGAATAACTCTGACGGACACTGTTTACATTTGATCAAGACACACCTGCCTTTATATCGATGGGATGCGTTCTCTTGACAGTATCAGTGCGATAACAGGATAAAATATCCAAACTGAAGGCTGACTACCAAGTACCGTCCATTCGGAACTCGGCCATCCCAAACCACATGCCCGTATGATTGATGGAATCAAGTTCAGCCATAATCAGTTCGTAATGGGCATCTTCCCACTCAGCCAGTCTGATAAACATCTTCTTGGCCTCGGGATGGGTCACTTCATCCGCCTTGTCACGGAAAAACAGGGCGGTTTGTATCCCTTCTGCTCTTTCTTCCGGCGGACGCCGCATCATCAGTCCCTCAGGGTGATGCCTGGTGATGCAGTGCATCGACCAACTGCGCAAGGTGGTTCTGCAAAATGCGGAAAACCCGCCGGTATTCGGTCCCGGATTTTCCTTTGGGATCGGGCAGGTTCCACACGATCACCCGCGCGCCGGGAATGGTTGGGCAGGCCACATCGCATCCCATGGTTACGATCACATCGGGATGTTGAATTGCATCCAGGTGTTTCGGCCGGCCCGACCACTGAATGCCCTCCGATTCCAGCAACCGAAGGGCTCCCGCGTCCACAGCGTCAGCAGGATGGGTGCCTGCGCTGCTGAATACAATTCCCGATTTGCCGTAGCGGAACCTGGCCAGCGCCTCGGCCATCTGACTGCGGCAACTGTTCTCTACGCAAACAAAGGCCACATGCACCGCCCGCTTGGATAACCTTGCAGGGGACCCATCCTGTAAATTCTTTGTGTGGCCTTTTTCCATTGCGGGAGCACCAACCGTGTCTAACGCGATCAAGACGGGCTAAAATGTCACAAACCGATCTTTCTTCACACCGCAGACAGGACAACTGTCTGGAGCTTCCCCTTCGACTGTATAACCGCAGACAGGGCAAATCTGAAAAGTTTCCGCCTCCATGTCTTTGCCTTCTTTCACGGTCTGTTTGGCCTGCGTAAAAAGGGCAGCATGCATCTTCTCGGCCTCGATGGCGTAATGGATTGACCGAATGGCGCCCTTCTCGTTCTGAAGTTTGGCTACAGCGTCGTACGCAGGATACATTTCTTCAACTTCAAAATTCTCTCCGCTGACGGCCGCATCCAGGTTCTCCTCGGTCGATCCCACATCTCCCAGTGTTTTTAAATGATTGGATGCGTGCACTTCTTCAGCAAAGGCGACAGCCCGAAACAGCCGGGCGATGTTGGGTTTCCCTTCTTTTTCAGCCTTGTCCGCAAAAATGAGGTACCGCATGTGCGCCTGGCTCTCGCCGGCATAGGCATCGCGTAAGTTGGTGTCTGTCATCTTCTTCATACTTCCTGATCTCCTTTACGTTATTTTAATTTTCATCGGTCAGGTGACTGGAAGAAATCGGACTCATTTTAAATCATTGTCTTTGACTGCCAGTGTCCGTGCAGGTTGCAAAACTCCACAACATGGACGGATTTGCCGGAAACTTTCAGATGGAAACAGCCTGCAGCGAACACGCCAGGGGTCAGCTGGATACGCGAAACATACACCTCATCGACATAACAGTCGATCCACTGAATGTGATGCTTCTCTTCCATGGGATGCAAAGTCGCACCGATACGAACAGTGATATCCAGACAATCATCTTCTGGAATCAGTTCGCATTGCTTGTTCACCTTGATGGATGGAATATGTTTGACTGCGGCCTCCTTGCTCTTTTCTTCCGCTTCGGTGAACACAGCATTATTTTGCGTAAACTTCTCTTTCGGCGCAAAACAGACAGGACAGTGACTCTTCACTTCCCCAAATTCAATGTGTCCGCAGACACCGCATACATTCACATTCATGACTTCCTCCCCGTTATATTGGATGACCATTTCAGATGACATTCATAATCAGATAAAAACTTTTTCAAGCTGACTCTTACTGACATCAGAATCTCTTCCTCTAATGAACCACTAATCAACAGGATCTCCCTTCTGGCATGAAGGACAGATACCGGAAAATTCCAATCGATGTGTGTGAATTTGATAGCCTGTCAACGTTTCAATATCTTCACTGTTTGTCCTGGGTAAACCATGAGGAACATCTTCAATACGTCCGCAAACAACACAATGGACATGATAGTGATCGCGAACGTCTGCGTCAAAATGGGAGACGCTTTTACCGTAACAAAGTTCCTGGATCTTCCCCTGATCTCTCAGAGTGCCCAGATTTCTGTAAACCGTACCCAGGCTGATGTTGGACATCTCCTGACGCGCCTGCTGATAAATCCAGTCGGCCGTGGGAT